>CAYWOF010000312.1:0-4873 GCA_964459825.1 uncultured Phycisphaeraceae bacterium
CCACCTCCAGGCGGTCTTCCCGCGCTTCCACCCGGCGGAGGCCGCGGCCCTGCTCGCCCCCCTGTCCCCGAGCTACGACGAGCGAACCTACGCCGCGTGGGCGAGCGAGCACGATCGGTCCGAACTCCCCTGGCCCCGGCGCGCCCAGCGTCTCGACCTGATGACGTTCTGCGCCGGTTCGATCCTCCCCAAGGTGGACCGGGCGAGCATGGCGGCGGGGCTGGAGCTGCGCGCCCCGTTCCTCGACCGGCGCGTGCTGGAGTGGGCCCTGCGGCGCCCCGTGCAGGAAGCAACGCCCGAGCCCGCCAAACGCACCCTGCGCGAGTACCTGTCCGGGCACGTGCCCGATGGCGTGCTCCGGCGCCGCAAGCAGGGGTTCAGCCTGCGCATCCGGCCCGGGACGTGGGTCGAACGCCTGGACGATGTCCGCGAGTCCCGCCTGGTGCGCGAGGGGGTGCTCGCCAGTGGATGGGAGCGGTTCGTCGCGCCCGATGCCCCGCAGCGCGATGCCCGGGCGTTCGCCCTCTGCATGCTGGCGGCGTGGGCGGAGGATCGCCTGTGATGCGCATCATCGCCGCCAGCGACATCGAGTCGGGCAGCCATCGAGCCCACGCGATCAACGTCGTGAAGACGGCCGGAGGATTCGCGCGGCTGGGGCACGAAGTCCGGGTGCTCTGGCGCGGGGGATCGACCTCGGCCGACGAATCGGCCCGGGCCTACGCGGAGCCCTCGCTCCGGTGGGAATCGGCGCCCCCGGGCGCTCGCGGCGCGGATCGCGCGGAGACCTTCGGCGCGTGGGTCCGCGCGCGGGCCTCCGCGATTGAGGCCGACCTCGTGTACGCACGGCATTTCGACGCCGCCCTGGCCTGCGCCGAGGCCGGCCTGCGCACGGTGCTCGAAACCCACGCCCACGCGGGCGATCCCAACCCGGCCCTGGCCGCCGCCTGCCGCGCCACCGCGCAACCGCACGCCCGCGTGGACGCGATCGTCACGATCTCCCCCACCCTCCGGGACTACTACGTCACGCTCGGGGCCGACCCGGCGTCCGTCCACATCGTCCCCGACGGCGTCGATCTCGATCTCTTCGCACCGCCCGGTGTCCTCGGCCCGTGCCCCTGGCCCGCGAACCACGCGCGCAACGCGGTGTACGCCGGTCACCTCTACGACTACAAGGGAATCCCCGCCATCCTCGGCGCGGCCGCCCTGCTGCCGGACGTCGTGTTCCACCTTGTCGGCGGAACGCCCGAGGATCTCGAGCGAACGCGGGCGCGCTCCATGGCGCTCGGCAACGTCGTCCTCCACGGGCCCCGCGCCCACGCCGATGTGGCGCCGTTCCTGTGGCACGCCGATGTCCTGCTCCTGCCTCCCAGCGCGCGCGAGGCGTCCGCGGCGTGGACCAGCCCCGTCAAGCTGGGGGAGTACCTCGCCGCCGGCCCGCCGATCATCGCCTCCGACATCCCGGGCCTGCGCGCGTGGATCCACGAGCCCGCCGCCATGTTCTTCCGCGCCGATGACCCCGGCGATCTGGCCCGCGCGATCCGCGCGCGCCTTGCGGAGGACCCCGACGACGCCCGCCGGCGCCGGGCCCTCGCGGCGTCGCTCGCGCGCCGCTACTCCTACCCGGAGCGGGCCCGGGCCATACTCCGCGCCGCCTCGGTCGGGCCCGTCGCCCGCCCGCCCGCGCTCACGCCGCCGGCGCGATGACGCCCGTGCCGACCGGCTTGGGCTCGACGATCGGCTCGACGCCGGCCCGCAGCGCGACCTGGCGGACCACGCCCTCGGACACCACGCGAACGCCCGCGCGATCGTGGAAGACCTCGCGGTACCGCACGCGCAGCAGGACCGGGCGGACCTGGGCGCGGAAGACCGGGCGCGCCGTCCACATCCAGAAGTGCTTGGGAAACGGGACCGCCGCGAGGACGCGGCGTGGTCGCCCCTGCGCCGCCACATCGCCCAGGAACCGTCGAACAAACTCGTCGAATCGCGCCGCCGCGCTCGCGTCGAACCGGTTGACCCCATACCGCGCCCGCAGACGTGCCAGCCGCCGCGGATCTCCCGCCGTCCGCTCGATCAGGCGCGTCAGGCGCCAGGCCCCGGGGCCGCGCGCCTGCGGACGCACCACGCCGAACGTCGCCACGAGCGTCGGACGATCGAGCAGCACCTGCAGCCGTCCCTGCGCGAAGGCCATGTCGTACGGCGCCCAGAAGTTCGGCGCCACGCCATACACGCGCCCATCCTCGCCCACGACCTCGCACCGGAACGCGTCGGCCAGGCACGAGTCGTACCAGCCCAGCATCGCCGGCCCGCAGATCAGCGGGCCGGCGCCCACGATCGCGACGGTCATCAGCACGGGCTCGAGCCCGAGGGCGGGCGCCAGCGTCGCGGGCGTGCCCCCCAGCAGCGCCACCGCCAGCGCCAGGTCGATCGCCGCCCACTTCCAGAACAGCAGGCCCCCGGCGGCGAAGATCGCCAGGTGCATGGCCGCCAGGGACACCAGCAGGAACGTCGCGTGCCCCCGCCCGGCGAGAATCGCCAGCGCGCCGACCTCGAGCGCCAGCGTCGCCACCTGCAAGGGCACGTCGAGCGGGCGCAGCCGGCGCGCCAGCCGGGCAATCGCCCCGGGACGCAGGAAACCCAGGTGCCCCATCGCCCACGCGTTGACCGTCAGGTCCGACAGGCGGTTGCCCAGCACCCACGTCCACGGGCGGGGGCCCAGGCGCACCTTCGCGATCGCTGGATACACGTAGTGAATCGCGACCAGGCCCGCCGCGACGATGAGGAAATGCTGCGCCTGGGCCGGGTGGATGATGCGCAGCGCCGTGAACGCCGCGAACGCGATGGCCACGTCCACGCTCAGCAGCTTGTCGGTCACGGACTCGGCGATGACCCGCGGGTGCGCGATCTGGCGCCACACCAGGATCGCCACGAGAACGGCGCCGGGAGCGAGCGCCGGCTGCAGGATCGCCCCCACGGCGCAGACCAGCACGACCGCCCGGTCGATGACGTGCCCGCACCCGAGATAGCAGTTCCGGTCGTAGGTCGAGTTGGTCCACGCCAGGAGGCCCAGGGCCAGCCCGCCGACGAGCTGGATCGGCCAGGGGTCGTCCAGCCCCCCTTCATGCCCCCAGCCCAGGCGCGACAACCACAGCAGCGGGACCAGCGCACCAACCGCCGCGCCGGCGAACGCCGGGCGCCGCAGCGCCGCCGCCAGCACGCAGGGGGCTCGATACACGCGCTCCGGCAGGCGGCACGCACCCAGGTAAGCCCGGCGCATCAGCGCGAACAGCGCCGCGATCGACCCGACGATGAGCCAGTCCTCGATGTGCACGGTCATGGGACTCCCCCGGTCTCTATCGCCCGACCGGACGCGCCGGGTTCAGGAATCCCGCAGGGCCGACGCGCACGCCTTGCCGATATCGACACCGGAGCCCGATGCCCGCCGCACCCGTCCAACTCCCCCGCCCGCCCCTCCTCATCGCCCTGCCCCAGGGGCTCGTCGTCAGCGGCGTCACGCTCTGGGCCGTTCGCCTGGCCAACACCCTCGCCGCTCGCGGTCGAGGCGCCGCACTACTCGTCCACCCCGAAGCCCCCGGCCACGCCCGCCTGGCGCTCGAGATCGATGATCGCGTGCGGGTCACGCGCCTCGCGCAGGTGCCCCCGCTCGGACAGGCCGGCCTCAACCGGTACCTGCCGCACTACCGAGCCGCGGCGGTCGCCCTCGGCGATCGCTTCGGCTGGCCCGTGGTCCTCAGCCCGAACCTCCACGGCGACTGCTATGGCCTCGGCGCCGCCCTGACTCGCGATCCCACCATCGGCCCGCGCCTGCGCCTCATCGGCTGGCAACACAGCGACATCGAGTACGACGCCCGCGTCCTGGCCCACTACGAGGCGAGCCTGTCTCGATTCGTCGCCGTCAGCGAGCACATCGGGGCCGCCCTGCGCTCGCGACTCGCCGCACGGTCGGCGGATGTCGCCGCCATCCCATATGGCGTTGAGGTGCCCACGCGCCTGGACCGGCCTGGCTGGTCCACATCCGGCGAACCGAGCGCGCCCCCGGCGGCCGCCCCCGGACCGCTACGGCTGGTTTATGCCGGCCGCCTCGAACACCGCCAGAAACGCATCCTCGCCCTGCCCATGCTCTCCCGCGAGCTCGCCCGGCGCGCCACGCCTCACACCCTCACCATCCTCGGCGACGGCCCGGCGGCCCCCGACCTGCGCGACGCCTGCCGGGATGAGCCCGGCATCCAACTGCTGCCGCCGGCCTCGCCCGGCGCGATCCCGCGCCTGCTCGACCAGCACGACGCTTTCCTGCTCCCCTCGCGCTACGAGGGCCTGAGCGTCGCCATGCTCGAAGCCATGGCCCGCGGGTGCGTTCCCATCATCTCCCGTACCGACTCCGGCGCCCTGCAGGCCATCGCCGACGGGGCGAACGGCTTCATCGCCGAGGTGAGCCCCGACGCGGACGAACCAGACGCCGCCCTCGCCCTGGCCGACTCCATCGGCCGATTCCTCGCCCTCGGACCCGACGGGCGTGCGGCGATGGCGCGGACCGCCTGGCAGACCGCGCGCGATAGGTTCTCGCTCGAGCACCACGCCGACCGCGTCGAGCGCCTCCTCGACGCCGTCGCGTCCGAGCCGGCACGAGCCTGGCCCGCCGACCAACCCTGCGCCTTCACCGCCACGGGTCGCGCCGGTGCCCCGGGCGCTCCCGCGCCGGGCACCGGCTCCGTCCCCGCCGACGGCCCCCGGCGCATGGCCGCCGTCCTGCGAGGACTCGCCGGCCGCCGGGTCGCCATCCACGGCACCGGCGAGCACACCCGCCAGCTGCGCGCGATCATCCTCGACTCCCCCGCCGAGATCGTCGCCTTCATCG
>CAYWOF010000313.1:0-4860 GCA_964459825.1 uncultured Phycisphaeraceae bacterium
GTGGATGCGGTAGAGGCCGGCCGTGTCCTTGCCGGCGGCGCCCGCCTCGCGCCGGTAGCAGGGCGACACCGTGACGTAGCGGCGCGGGAGCGTGGCCTCGTCGAGGATCTCGCCCATGTGCAGGCCCATGAGCCCGACCTCGCCGGTGCCGGCGAGGAACAGGTCGTACCCGCCGCCGCGCTGCGACTCGGGGATGTGGTAGGCCTGCTCGCGGCCGGCGGGGAAGAAGCCGGTGCCGACCATGGTCTCCTCGCGCACGAGGCTGGGAACGCTCATGGGCTTGAACCCGTGGCGCTCGACCATGAAGTCGAGGGCGTAGCGGAGCGCGGCCTGGTGGAGGCGGAACCCATCGCCGGACAGGATGTAGCTGCGCGCCCCGGCCACCTTCACCCCGCGCTCGAAGTCCACCAGCCCCAGGCTCGCGGCCAGGTCGAGGTGCGAGCGGGGAGGAAAACCCCGCTGACTCTCGAAGGGCCGGGCGGGGTCGAAGCCGGCGGGGTTCCAGCGCCGGATCTCGACATTCTGGTCGCTCCCGGTCCCGACGGGCACGTCCGGATCGGGGGGCAGGGGCACCTGGAGCAGGATCGAGTTCAGCTCGGGCTCGATGGCCGCGATCCGCGCCTCGGCGTCGGCGATTCGAGACTTGAGGCCGGCGGGCCTGGCCCGCAGCGTCTCGAGCTCGCGCTGCAGCGCTTCCCGCTCGGGGGACGCGGCCTTTTTGACGGCGCCGGCGAGCTGTCCGAGGCGGGGGCCGATCTCCTTCTCGATCTTCCGCTGCTCGGCCCGCACGGACTCCTGCTCGACCATCGCTTCCCGGCGCTGGGCGTCGAGCTCGAGCAGGCGCGGGATGTCCACGGACACGCCCTTGGCCCGAGCGCCGTCGATGAACCGCTGGGGGCTCTCCCGGAGCTGCTTGAGGTCAATCATGGGTGTCGAGTGTATGGGGGGCCTGACCCGGCGTTGAGCGGCCCGGAGGCAGGATTCCCGCAACCGGCGCCCCGTGTCCCGTACTATGGACGGACATGGCTCCCCTCGTTCTTCGCCCGACGAACTGGCAGGGACAGGCGGTCCGCGTCGCGGACAGCCCCGTGACCATCGGGCGCCACCCGGACAACACCATCTGCCTGCACGACGACCGGGCCAGCCGGTTCCACTGCGTGGTGGAGCCGGACGGCGGGGGCGGGTACCGGATCCGGGACCTGGGCTCGCGCAACGGCACGCGCGTGAACCAGGCCAAGATCGCGGAGCAGGCGCTCGCCGCCGGGGACACGGTGCGCGTGGGGGATCACGAGTTCACGGTGGAGGCCGAGCCGGCGCCGGCCGACGGGCGCGAACCGAGGCGACGCGGGCGCCGGGGGGATGGGGAGAGGGGCGGCGACGAGCCCTGGGCGGTCGAGCTGAATCGTGCGCTCGACTCGCTCCCGCCCAAGGCCGAGCGCGAGGACCCGATCGTCCTGCTCGACGCGACCGGGGTCGCGACGGACACGCTCGAGGGCACGGGCGAGGGCCCGCGCGCCATGAAGCTGCTCCTGCAGCTCGCGTCGAAGGCCAGGGCCACCGATATCCACGTCGAGCCCAAGGTGGAGACCGCGCACCTGCGCCTGCGCGTGGACGGGCAGATGGTCACGATCGCGGAGCTGCCGGAGCGCGTCGGCTCGCTGGTGGGCGGGCTCGTCAAGGCGGCGTGCCTGATGGGCGTCGCGGGGCGCGACGCCATGCAGGAGGGGCACTTCTCCACGCGGTACCCGGATCGGCGGGTCGAGTACCGCGTGAGCTTCACCCCGTCGGTCCACGGCCAGAAGCTCGTGATCCGGATCCTCGACCAGCGCGACATCCCCCACGCCCTCGACGAGCTGGGGCTGGCCGGCTACATGCACGAGCGGGTGCGCCGGACCTGCGAGCAGGACCACGGCCTGCTCCTGGTGTGCGGCCCCACGGGCTCGGGCAAGACGACGACGCTCTACAACGCGCTGCGCCACATCGATCGGAGCGCGCGCAACGTGGTCACCATCGAGGACCCGGTGGAGTACCAGCTCGACCACGTGACGCAGATCCCCATCGATGAGCACCGGGGGAACACGTTCAACACGCTCCTGCGCTCGGTCCTTCGCCAGGACCCGGACGTGATCCTCGTGGGCGAGATCCGCGACGAGGAGACGGCGCGCACGGCCATGCAGGCCGCGATGACCGGGCACCTGGTCTTCTCCACGGTGCACGCCAAGGACACGATCTCGGCGGTGTTCCGCCTTCTGGACCTCAAGGTGGAGCCCTATCTGGTGGCCAACTCGCTCGACCTGGTCCTGGCCCAGCGGCTGGTGCGGGTGCTGTGCGAGTCGTGCCGCCGGCCCGTGCCGGTGACGCCCGGGCAGGCCACGCGCCTCGGGCGGTTCCTCGGCGGGCGGGTGCAGGTGCACGCGCCGACGGGGTGCGCCCGGTGCCTGCGGACCGGGTACCGCGGCCGGCGGGCGATCTTCGAGCTGCTCGACTTCAACGATGAGCTGCGCGACGTGGTCCTCCGGGATCCGAGCATCACGGCGATGAAGAAGATCATCGAGCAGGGGCTGTTCACCACGCTGGTGCAATCCGGCTGGAAGCTGGTCGCCGAGGGGGTCACCAGCCTGGAGGAAGTGGACCTCGTGGCGGGCCTGGGATGACGACCCACCCGCCCCGGCCCCCACTTGCCGCCCGGCCCGCGCCCCCTTACGCTTCCCCGCCTGACGCGGGCGTAGCTCAACTGGATAGAGCACCTGGCTACGGACCAGGAGGTTGTGGGTTCGACTCCTACCGCCCGTGCGTTTGATTCCGCCCCCGGACGGGCGATACTTCCGTCGCCCCGGCCGGCTCCGCCGTTCGGTGCATGACCGCCCCCAGCGAGGACTCGATGGCCCACTCCGTCTCCGCCCGCAAGCGCGTCCGTCAGAACGCCACCCAGCGTGCCCGCAACCGGTGGCGCCTGCGCACCATGCGTGACTCGATCAAGGACTTCCGCGACAAGCTGGCGCATGGATCGGTCGAGGACGCGACGACCTCCATGCGGGCCTGCGCCAAGGTGATCGATCGCACCGCCGCCAAGGGCGTGATCCACAAGAACCAGGCCGCCCGGCGCAAGAGCCGCATGAGCGCCGCGCTCAAGGCCAAGAAGGCCGCCGGCGCGGGCGCGCGGGCCTGATCCTCGATCCGGGTTCCGGCACGATTTCCGGCGGAGCCGTCGATACCCTGTCGGCGCATGCCCCACGCCTCGCGGAGCCACCGCCGCCGAGCCCTGCCCCGCGCGGGCGCGGTCGGGGTGCTGGACGACTATCTCGAGGTCTCCGCGGGAGCGCTGCACTCGCTGGCGATCATCCTGCCCCTGCTGATCGCCTACGAGATCGGGACCTCGCTCTACCTCGGCTCCGCGGCGGGGGGCATCGAGACCATCCGGGCCCATAGCATCCTCCTGGCGTTCTTCGCCGACTTCGGGATCGCGGGCCGATTCGTGCCGGCCGCGGCCCTGGTGGTGTCGCTCCTGGCCCTCCACCTGTTCAAGCGTGAACGCTGGAGACTCCGACCGGGCTATCTGCCGGTCATGGTCATCGAGGGCGCCCTGTGGACGCTCCCGCTCCTCGTGGGAGGACAGGTCCTGGGCCGCCTGCTGGGCTCGGGAGGGAGCGACGCGGCGGCGGGCGCGGGCGCGCTGGCCGCGGGCCTGGAGCAGCTCTCGGTTCCCGCGCGGCTGACGCTGTCGATCGGCGCGGGCCTCTATGAGGAGATGCTCTTCCGCATGGTGGGGATCGCGCTGGTGCACGCCGCCCTGGTGGACGTGGTCGGTGTCAGGCCGTCCCACGGGCAGATCGGGGCGATCGCGATCACGGGCGCGACGTTCGCGGCCTACCACGACCTGGCGGTCGGGAGCGCGGGCGTGGAGTGGGCGAGGGTGGCGTTCTACTTCGGCGCCGGGATCTTCTTCGGGGCGGTGTACCTGGCGCGCGGGCCGGGGATCGCGGTCCTTGTGCACGCCGTGTACGACGCGCTGGTGCTGGTGGTGCTCCGGGGCGGCTGATGCGGGCGACGCCGGGGCACGTGGGACCGGGGGGCCACCGGATTATCAGTCCCTCGCGGGCATGGACCGGTCCACCGCTCGAAGGCTAATATGCCGGGCCGGCCCGGCCGACCACACTCGCGCGGGAGCGCGTGACAGGGGCGGATGACAACCCGAGCGCAGGGGTCGAGCCATGGGACTCGAGTTCGCGATCGATGAGCTCTACGCGACCGGCTGGACCATCCCGGCGGGTTCGTCGTGCCCGCGTCACTCGGACGGGCGGGCGTATCCGGGGCTCGGGTCGGTGCGCGGCGAGTTCGAGGAAGCCGGGTGTGAGTTCTCGATCCGGCACGTGCAGCTGTTCGACTGCTACCGGGCCGAGTGGCGCGAGCCCGGCGGCGCGGGAGGGGGCGCCGTGGTGGGCCGTTCCGAGGCGGAGGCGGCGGTGTACGCCCTGGCGCAGCTGCGGCGTTCGCGGGTCCCCGTGGGCGTCGTTTGAGGTCCCGTGCCAGTCCGGGGGTGCCGGGGACCGGCACTTGACGCTCGCCGCGTGCGACCTACCGTTGTCGCGTCGTTTGCTCGCAAACGGCCCCATCGTCTAGTCCGGTCCAGGACGCCAGGTTCTCATCCTGGAAACCGGGGTTCGAATCCCCGTGGGGTCGCTTCGCGCCTGGTGGGCCCGTCAGGCGCAATCGCGGCAGAGGCCATGGAGGACCAGCGTGTGCCCCGCCAGCCTGAAGCCCTGGGGGACCATGCGGGCCAGGCCGCCGGGACAGCCCGCCACGTCGAAGACGCGCCGGCACCCGTCGCAGCGGAAGTGATGGTGGTGGGTGCGGGCGATC
>CAYWOF010000314.1:0-4853 GCA_964459825.1 uncultured Phycisphaeraceae bacterium
GGAGGAGGGTGGATCGTCCATCAGCCGGCACCGGGCGGCCCCGACCGGTACCACGATCCGAAGATGGCCCGACCGGACCTTCTTGTCGTGGGCCATCCGATCCAGGACCTCGTCGGCGGACGGGAGCCCTGTGGCGCGGGTGGGCAGGCCGAATCGCGCCAGCAGGGCCTCTGATCGCTCGAAGATCCCCGGATCGCCCATGCCAAGCACAGCGCCGCACCTGCACGCCGCCAGAAGGCCCAACGCCACCGCCTCGCCGTGCAGCAGGCCGGGCGTCCGGCCGGGACGACCGACCCCGGGCAACGTCTCGATCGCGTGCCCGAAGGTGTGCCCGAGGTTGAGCAGGGCCCGGCCGCCGGCGGCCTGCTCCTCGCGCACGTCGGCGCCCACCACGCTCGCCTTGACCTGCACGTTTCGCGCGATGAGCTCGATGAGGGTGGCCGGGTCGAGGGCGAGGATCGCGTCCGACCGGGACTCCATCCAGTCCAACAGCTCCGGGTCGCCCCAATCTCCGGCCAGCAGCCCGTGTTTGATGCACTCGGCGAGCCCCGACCGGAACTGGCGGTCGGGCAGCGAGGCGAGGCTGTCCACATCGGCGAGGACCAGGGAGGGCTGGTGGAAGGCGCCGACCATGTTCTTCAGCAGGTCCGGTGCCCCCGGCCCTCCGACGTCCAGGTTGACGCCCGTCTTGCCCCCCACCGAGGCGTCCACCATGGCCAGAAGCGAGGTTGGGCAGCTCACCCAAGGGACGCCGCGCCGATAGACCGCCGCGGCAAAGCCCGCGAGGTCCCCGGTCATCCCCCCGCCCAGGGCGACGAACGGATCCCCGCGCTCCAGGCGAGCGCGGGAGGCGGCGACCAGCACACGCTCGGCGCTGGCGAGGCTCTTGCCAGCCTCACTCGGGGTGATCGTCACCTCCGCGGCCGCCAGCCCGGCGTCGATCAGCGAGGCCCGCGCCGCGTTCACGAGCGGTTCGGGCAGGTTCGCATCGCGGACCAGGAGCGCTCGACCCGCGTCCCGCGCTACGGAATCACGCACCGATCGGCCAAGCCCGGCCAGGAGGCGACGCCCGATCCGCACCTCGTACGCCCGCCCGCCGGCGTGTACGGTCACCAACCGTGGTTGCTCGACCGTGGGCATCCCCCTCAGTCTACGACCCCCGCGCCGCCCGTCCCTCGCCCCGCACCAGCCCGGCCCGATCCTGCGCAGCTCCCCGGCGCTCCCATCGGACCTTCTTGCCATCCCCCCAGAGCATCTCGAGGTCGTAGTGCCCGCGGGTGTTGGGCTCGAAGACATGAACGACCACATCGACAAAGTCCGCCACACCCCACGTCGCGCGCGCGTCGATATCGTGGCGGAAGACCCGGTGCCCGGTCTGCTCCCCCAGGTCCACCACATGCTGGAGCACCGAACGCATCTGGCGCTCCGAGGTCCCCGAGCCGATGACCAGGTAGTCCGTCACCTGGCTGATCTCTCGCACGTCGAGGACGACGACCCCCTCGCACTTGTCGTCGCCCATGAGGCGCGCCGCGTCGATCGCCAGCCGGCGTGCGGCCTCCGCGGGTGTCCGCCCGCCGCCGCCCTTGGCCGCCGATCGAGACCTCTTCGCCATAGGGCCGAGCGTATCCCAGGGCCCGCGGGGGAACAACCCGCCCGCTACCGGTCGGCGCCGGGCGGCCGGGCCACCACCACGCCCACCCACTCGTCCTCGGCCCGGCTGATCACGCCGACCAAGAGCTCGGCCTTGTCCGGGTCGTGCGCGGGATCTTCCAGCCCCCGAACCTCCCCGACCATCGTCTCCGGGTTCGGGAACGCGTCGGGGCTCGCGTTCGCGGGCCTGGGTGCGCCGATGAGCATCCAGCCCCCGGGCCCAACCAATCGCCAGAGGCTCCGGGGCACGCCCGCCTCGGTCGGCGAGAGCGCCGTCGCGCCCAGGGCGAGGACGGCACCGAACGACCCATCCGTCTCGCCCGCCAGGGCCGAGATGCCCGCGCACTCGAAGGCCACGTTGGGGGCGCCGTAGCGCTTCTGCGCGTACCGGATCGACTCGGCGTCGGGATCGAGGGCCACGACCGCGCCGGAGGGCCCCGCCCGACCTCCCAGCCAGGCGCCGATGGCCCCGGTCCCCCCGGGGATCACGAGCACGCGCGACCCCGGCCGGACCAGTGGGCCCGCGCGCTCGCACGCCCGTGCCGCCCAGCGGAACCAGCCGGTCGGAGGCGCACCGACATCCGGATAGACGCGCTCGGCCGTGCACCGGATCCGCATCGTGGCGCCATCGCCGAAGGTGGCGTCGTACTCCTTGGCCCCGGACCCCTTGCGGGAGAGCGCGCTCCGGAGGGGCTCGGTGGTCACCTCTCGGTACCGGACGCCGCCCACGGTGAACGACTGGCGCAGGCCCAGAACCCGACGGGTCAGACGCCCGGCCCCACGGGCCCGCCCCGGCCGCTCCGACGCGACGATCGGCGGGATCGGACGGACGTCGGCCGCCTCCGCCGAGATCAGGTCTCCCACAGCAGGGCCTCCCCCACCGCCGGCCCGGCATCGGCCGCGCGCCATGGTGTGCCCCGCTCGACGCGGACCCACGGTGTGGGCCGGTGCTGGCTCGATATGGTGAGCCCGTACGGGGCGCCGGCGTGCCCGGCCGCCGCCAGGTCCGGGCGGTTGCACTCGCGCGAGAGATGCAGCAGCACCACGTGGCGCGTCGGCCCGATGGCCCCGACGGCGGACGCGCTCTGCTGGTTGGAGAGATGCCCCGATCCACCCATGATGCGGCGTTTGAGGAAGGCCGGACGAGTCGATTGACGCTGCATCACCGGGCAGTAGTTGGACTCGATGGCCAGCACGTCCACGGCGCGCAGGTGGTCGATCAGGCCGCGGGTGACGCGTCCCACATCCGTGGCGTAACCGAGGCTCGTGCCGCCCGGCAGGTCGAACCGGAAGCAGGCGACCCCGCGCTCGTCGTGGTGGAGCAGCTCCGCCCCCACGCGCAGACCCGGCGAGAGCTCCGCGGGCCCGTCGAGGGTGGCCACCCGCTCCTCGGGCACGCCGCCCGCCAGGGCCCAGCTCCGGTGGGACCGGTGGACGTACACCGGGCATGCCTCGGGCAGGGCCCGGGCGAACGCCGCGTTCCAGTGATCGGTGTCCAGGTGCGTCAGGAGCACCGCGTCGATCATCCCCACGGTCAGGCCGGAGCGTTCCAGCAGGGCGCGGACGCGTCGCGCCCCGATCCCCGCATCGATCAGCAGCGCCCGGCGCCGGCCCGCGCACTCCCAGGCCAGCACCGCACAGTTGCCGCCCGACCCGCTCGCCAGGACTCGGATCGCCGCGCACGCCGGGGTTGGAACGGCCGCTTCGGTCACGCGGCCTACTCCGATTCTCCCGGCGCCCCGGCCTCCAGGAACGGACGCGACTCGCGAACGCGCTCGACGTCGGGGCAGATGGCGCGCTTGGACTGGCTCACGAACCGCGCCATCTCGGCGACCGGGGGGCAGCCCGCTCCGCGCGCCTCCAGCTCCGCCACCATCTCGCCCCGCTGCAGCCCGCCCCGGAAGATGTCGCGGTAGGCCCGGCGCACCTCCGTGATGTGCTCGCGCGGGATGCCGGCCCGGCGCATCCCCACCACGTTCACGCCGGCCATCAGGTTCCGCCCGATGACCATGCAGAAGGGCGGCACGTCCACCGACACGGCGATCCCGCCCGACATCATCGCCAGGCGCCCGATCCGGGCGAACTGATGGACCAGGGCCCCGCCCCCCAGCACCGCCCCTTCCCCCACGCTCGCGTGCCCGCCCAGGGCCGAGTTGTTCACCATCGTGACGCCCGCGCCGACCGCCCCGTCGTGCCCCACGTGCGTGTTCACCATCATGAAGACCCGATCGCCGATCCGCGTCGGCGCGCCCTGGTTGGTCGCGGCGTGGATGGTCACGTGCTCACGCAGGATGCACGAGGCCCCGACCTCGACGCCGGCCGTCGGGTCGCCCAGCTTGAACTTCACATCCTGCCCGGGGTAGCCGAGGCAGACGAAGGGGTACACGATCGTGCCCGGCCCGATCCGCACGGGCCCGCACAGATAGACGTGCCCGATCAGGCGCACCCCCGCCCCCAGCACCACGCGCCCCGTGAGCACGCACTGCGGCCCGATCTCCACCCCCTCTCCCAGTTCCGCCTCACTCGAGACCGACGCCGTCGGATGGACCGTGGCCATGCGCCCATCGTAAGCGCCGTGCGCCCCGCTTTCAGCCCCGGAACCGCCGATCCGGGCCCGGGGCGGCGTCCCGCGAACTACGATGGCACGTGACCGTTCCGCTCCCCGTGATCGACCTGGGCCGCCTCGCCTATGCGCCCGCCTACCGGGTGCAGTGCGACCACGTGGAGGAGGTCCTGGCGGCGCGCGAGGCGGGAGAGCCCGAGCCCGGACGCGTCCTGTTGGTCGAGCACGACCCGGTCATCACCGTGGGGCGCCACCCGGGGGCCGCGCGCCACCTCCTGGCATCGCCCGAGGTCCTCGCGCGCGCCGGCGTGACGCTCGTCGAGACCGACCGCGGCGGCGACATCACCTACCACGGCCCCGGTCAGCTCGTCGCCTATCCCATCCTGGACCTGTCCCACCTCAACCTCGGCCTCCACGCCTACATGCGGATGCTCGAGGACGCCGTCATCGATGCGCTCGCCGGGTTCGGCGTGACGGGCCGGCGCGACCCCGGCGCCACGGGGGTCTGGGTGGACCCGCCGCCGGGGCTCGGCGAAGCGGCGGACGGGCACGCGGCGCGGGCCGATGCGCCCCGCGCCTCACCGCCGCCCGGGCCCGCGAGCTCTTGCGCAACCTGGAAGCAGGCGAATTTGACGAAGCG
>CAYWOF010000315.1:0-4853 GCA_964459825.1 uncultured Phycisphaeraceae bacterium
AGCCGGCCGTTCTCCGACGAGTTCCGGGCCCTGACGGACAACGCGCCGCTGATGCAGCAGATCGCCCAGCTGACCGGGGGACGCGTGCTGACGGGCGACCCCCGGGCCGATGAGCTCTGGAGCCGGACCGGGCTGACGATGCCGGTGGCGCTGCGCCCGATCTGGCTGATCTTCGCGCTCACGGGACTGGGCGTGTTCCTCGTGGACGTGGGCGTGCGCCGCGTGCGGATCGACCTCCCGGCGATGGCGCGGGGCGTGCGCCGGGCCTTCTCCCGGAGCCGGCAGCGTGCCGGGGAGCAGATGCAGAGCCTGCGCGAGGCGCGCGAGCAGGCGCGCAAGCGCCTGGAGGAGCGGGCGGGCGCGCCGTCCGCCGGACCGGAACCGGCGCCGGGCGCCGGGGCGAGCGTGAAGTTCGAGGCCAGCGCCGAGGAGCTTCGGGGCGGGCCCGCGACCGTGGGGCTGGATGTGCCCGACGAGCCCAGGACCGAGGCGGCGGCGGAGAAGAAGGAAGCCAGGGGCCAGACGCCCGAGGAGGGGCTGTCGCGCCTGATGCAGGCCAAGAGGCGGGCGCAGGACGAGATGCGGGAGGAGTAGCGGCCAGACGCGGATTCACCACAGGGCAAGGAGCGGCCGGACGATGCCGGCCCGGGCGCACGGACGGATCGCTGCGGGAGTGAGCGGTTTCTTCCCAGGAGTCTTCGATGGCGACGATGACGGAACAGGTCCCCCAGACGACGGCCGAGGTCAAGGCCCAGTGCGAGCAGTTCCGCGAGACCTTCGGGCGTCTGCTCGACGAGATCGGCAAGGTCGTGGTCGGGCACCGCGAGGTGGTGGAGGGCGTGCTCACCTGCCTCTTCGCGGGCGGGAACGTGCTGCTCGAGGGCGTGCCCGGCCTGGGCAAGACGCTCCTGGTGCGCACGCTGGCGCAGACGCTCTCCCTGCCCTTCAGCCGCATCCAGTTCACGCCCGACCTCATGCCGGCGGACGTGATCGGAACCAACATCGTCATGGAGGACCCCGGCACGGGCCGGCGCAAGTTCGAGTTCCAGCGCGGGCCGGTCTTCGCCCAGGTCGTGCTGGCCGACGAGATCAACCGGGCGACGCCCAAGACGCAGTCGGCGCTGCTGGAGGCCATGCAGGAGCACGCGGTCACCAGCGGCGGAACGACCTACCGCCTGGCCGAGCCCTTCCTCGTGTTGGCCACGCAGAACCCCATCGAGCAGGAGGGAACGTACCCGCTCCCGGAGGCCCAGCTCGACCGGTTCATGTTCAAGCTGGTCGTCGGGTACTCGCAGCTCGACGATCTCCTGACCATCCTCGACCGCACGACGGGCCAGAAGACGCCCGAGGCCGCGCGGGTCCTCGACGGCCCGGCGATCCTGGCGGCCCAGCAGCTCATCCGGGGCGTGGTGGTCGCGCCGCACGTGAAGGAGTACGTGAGCCGGCTCGTGCTGGCGACGCATCCGGGCGGGAAGTTCGCCGCGGGGGGCGAGGGCGGCCCGACCAACAAGTACATCCGGTGCGGCGCCAGCCCGCGTGCGGCCCAGGCGCTGCTGCTGGGCGCCAAGGTCAAGGCCGTCACCGACGGGCGGTACCACATCGGCTACAAGGACGTGAAGGAGATCGCGCTCCCGAGCATCCGCCACCGGCTGATCCTGAACTTCGAGGCCGAGGCGGACTGGGTGGACGCGGACGGGCTCGTGCGCCAGGTGCTGGAACTGACGCCGACGGAGCCGGTGCGGGTGGGGGTGTGACCGTGCTCCGGCGCACGGGCATCGGGCTGGCGCTCGCGATCGGGCTCGGGCCGGGCGCGCTCGGGTGCGCACCCGGGGCCGCGATCCACGCGCGCATGTCCGACGAAGCGGTGCGCGAGGCCGTCGCGCGCGAGCTGCCCGCCGGTCTCACGCTCGATCAGGCCCAGACCCGGCTGGACGGCCTGCGCGTCAGCCGGCGCCACCGGATGCACTACCCGGCCACCGAGACCAGGCCCGAGGTCCTGCTCGTGCGCCTGTTCGACGGCGGGTTCTGGCTCGAGAGCGATTACGACGATGTCGAGTGGCTCGACCTGAGCCTGGTGTTCGAGGCGGGCGGGTTCGACCGCGCGGTTCTGTATCGAGACCATGTTCGGTACTTCGGAGGCGACCCCGTGGGCCCGCCCACGCGCGCCCCGGCGGGTCCGATGCGTCGCTACCCCGGGGCCATCCCGCCTCCCGCCGATCCCCTGGAGGGCGCCCGCTAGCCGTGCTCCGGACACCCACCCCAACGCGGCCCAGGTCGATCGAGGACCTCCTCGACGCGGCGCTCATCGCCCGGATCAGCCGGCTGGACTTCACCTCGAAGAAGATCTTCGCGGGCAAGCTCAAGGGCGAGCGGCGGAGCAAGAAGCGCGGAGAGTCGGTCGAGTTCGCCGACCACCGGCCCTACGTGTCGGGCGACGACCCGCGCCACATCGACTGGAACATCTTCGGACGCCTCGACCGGCTCTTCCTCAAGCTCTTCCTCGAGGAGGAGGACCTGTCCCTCCACATCGTCCTGGACGCGTCGGAGAGCGGCGACTGCGGCGAGCCGGCCAAGTTCCTGTTCATGCAGCGCCTGGCGATGGCGCTGGGGTACATCGGGCTGGTCAACCTGAACCGGGTGACGGTGAGCGCCATCGGCGGAGCCGGAAGGGACGCGGAGACCGAGAGACCGGGCGACGATTCGGGCCCCGGCGCACCGGGCCCATCTCTGGGCCTCTCGGTCTCTCCATCTCCTCTTCCGGTGACCGCCATCCGCGATCTGCGCGGGCGCCGCCGGACGCAGGACCTGGCCCGGTTCCTGTGCTCGATCGTGCCGCGCGGCGTCGCGCCCTTCACGGAGGGGTGCAAGCGGATCGCCCTCACGCGGCGCGGCAAGGGCGTGATGGTCGTCCTGTCCGACTTCTTCATCAAGGAGGGGTTCGAGGCGGGCCTGCGCCTGCTGGCCGGGCACGGGTACGACCTGTTCGTCATCCAGGTGCTCAGCCCCCAGGAGATCGAGCCGACGCTGGGCGGCGACCTGCGCCTGCGCGACGTGGAGGACCGGGACCTGGCCGAGGTGACCATCTCGGCGCCGCTCCTCAAGCGGTACAAGGCCAACCTGGGCGCGTACACCCAGCGGCTGCGGGACTTCTGCGCCCGGCGCGAGATCGGATTCATGACCGTGCCGAGCAGCACGCCGATCGACACGCTGATCCTGGACTACCTGAGGAAAAGGGGGCTGCTGCGGTGAGAGCGCGAACCGCAAACCGCAAAGCGCAAATGGAGCGAGGCGGAGCTCGGGGCTCGTTCATTTGCGTTTTGCGCTTTGCGCTTTCGGGGGTCCCGGCATGACCCGGGCCGCCCAATGTATCGCGGGCATCGTCGCGGCGACGCTGTCGGCGGGCGGCTGCTCGCTCAACTCCTCGCCCCTTCACACCGAGCTGAGCGCGCCGGAGTTCGATAGAGTCGTGCGCGAGCATTTCAAGCCGGGCATGCCCGGGGTTGACGCGGACCGGCTGCTGTCGCGCTGGGGTGTGGCGCACCGAGCGGCGCGGATGCCAGTTTGGCTGTCGGAGGTCAAGAACGCACAGGGACTCGAGGCGGACATTCGCGCCCCCGGGGTGAACTCCGAATGGGCTTATTGGAAGTGGGACTGGGGCCGCCTGTACCTTTGGTTCGATTCCTCGGACCGATTGGCGCAGATTGCCTACTCCCCGCCGGACGCTCGGCGACCTGACCACCCGCGCCCAACGCACGTGATCGCGCTCGACGGAGCCGCGCCATGACCTGGGCCACGCCATGGATCGCCGGGATCGCCGCGGCCGTCGCCGTGCCGACGCTGCTCATCCTGTACTTCCTGAAGCTGCGCCGGCGCGAGGTCGAGATCTCCTCGACGTTCCTGTGGAAGAAGTCGGTCCAGGACCTGCAGGCCAACGCGCCGTTCCAGCGGCTGCGCCGCAACATCCTGCTGCTCCTGCAGCTGCTGATCCTGGCGGCCGCGCTGGTGGGGATCGCGCGCCCGGAGATGGTCGGCGACACGCCGCTGGGGCAGAAGCATCTGATCCTGATCGACCGCTCGGCGAGCATGGGGGCGGTGGACGCGAGGAACGCCGCCGGCGAGACCGTGTCGCGCCTCGAGGCGGCCCGGGAGCAGGCGCTGGCCCTGGTGGACACGCTGCGCGAGCCGGGGTTCCTGGCCGCCGACAAGGCCGACGAGGCGATGGTGATCGAGTTCGACAACTCGGCGGAGGTGCGCCAGACGTTCACGAGCGACAAGGACTCGCTCCGGAACGCCATCCGGGCGATCGTGCCCAGCGATGCGCCCACCGCGGGCGTCGAGGCGTTCCAGCTGGCGCGGGCCCACGCGCCCACGCGCAGCATCGTCGAGACGGACGCCGAGGGGCGCCAGCGCGTGTACGCCCTGCCGCCGGGCCCGGTGGGGACGATCCACCTCTGGTCGGACGGGCGCCTCCCCGATGCCGAGCGGATCACGCCCCACCCGGACGACGAGGTGATCTACCACGCGGTGGGCGCCCCGGACTCGGCGAACCTCGCGATCACTGGGCTGCGCGCGGGGCGCGCGTTCGACGACCCCAACCGGCTCTCGATCTTCGTGGGGCTCCAGAACTCGGGGCGCGCCGCGCGGAGCGTGGATGTTGAGCTGCTCATCGACGGCGCCGTGGCGGGCATCAAGGCCGCCGACGTGCCCGGCGCGACGCCCTCGGCGGGTGTCGTGAGCGCGGGAGGCACCTCCCCCCCCACCGCCGCGCCGGGCGCGCCCGGGGTCGGCGGCGTGGTGTTCGCGCTGGATCGACCGCAGGGCGGCATCATTGGCGTCCGTCTGGCCGATCGGTC
>CAYWOF010000316.1:0-4853 GCA_964459825.1 uncultured Phycisphaeraceae bacterium
CTGGCCGTCGCCGTTGAAATCGGCGCGCGGGTCGTGCAAGGCGAAGCCCGTCTGGAAGGCGACGTAGTCGCCCACGTTGAGCGCGCCGTCGGCGTTGAAGTCGGGCGTGCACGGCTGGCCATCGACCAGCAGCATCGCCTGCACCTGCACCGGGGCCTGCATCGTGCCCAGCGTGGCCCCGGTGAGCGGGTTGATCCGGCGGATGAGCCCGGACTGCTGCGCCGCCAGCAGCGTCTGGCCGTGCATGGCCATCGCCGTCTCGCCCACCGTCAGGAAGAACTGGTTGTAGTAGGCCCCCGTCTCCTTGCTCACGCTGTAGATCGTGCCCCCGAGCGTGCCCAGCAGGAGCGACGGCCCGTGGATCGCCATGGCGTCCACCTGCCCGCCGCAGAGGGTCAGCAGATCGAACGTCCCGCTCACGGCGTTGCCGCGCGCCACCGCCGTGGTGTGCCCGGCGATGAACAGCGTGTCGCCCTCGACCGCCATCGCGTGCACGTCCCACGGGGCCGTCCGCGTCCCGAGGATCGCGCCGGTCGCGGGGTTCACCCGCCGGATGCTCTGGTCGGCGCTCGAGGCGATGAGCACCGGGCCGTGCATGGCCATCGCCGTCACCTCGCCCCCCGGCAGCCCGAAGGAGCCGGAGATGGCGTGCGTCGCCATGTCCACGCGGTAGACCTGCCCGCCCGTGGTCCCGAGGACCAGCGCGTTGCCGTCACGCACCATCGCGCTGACCGACCCGCCGCAGATCCCCGCGAATACGAACTGGCCGACGTTGGGGTTGGCGCTATGGATGGCCCCCTGCGGCCCGGCGACGAAGAGCGTGGGCTCCGCGAGGGCCGTCCCCGCGCCCGCCAGAACCACCACCAGCGACACGATCGTTCTCTTCAGCATGCGTTGCTCCTTGTCCCCTTCGACCGAACCTGCCCGTCCACGCCCGCCAGGGCCTCCATCGATACGGAGTATCCCGGCCCGGGGTCCGGGCGCCGATCCCGCTGAACAGAGGGGCCGGGCGTGCATGGCCGGCGCCCCTACTCGTCCGCCCCGGGACTCTCCCAGCCCGGGCGCGCCCGCCCGACGAACCGGGCCATGAGCTCGCCGCGGCTGCTGACCCCGAAGTGCCGGTAGAGCGCGCAGACATACTCGTGGACGGTGGGCGTGGTGAGCCCGAGCCGGTAGGCGGCCTGCTTCTCGCTGTCCCCGTCGAGCAGGCAGTCGAGGGTCTCGCGCAGGCGCGGGGAGAGGGCCGAGGGTCGGGGCTCGGCGGCCGAGGCGAGGACCCCGCCGATGAGCGCCCCCACCTCGCGGTGCACCAGGTGCACCATGTACCACTCCCGGCGCGTGAACGCGGGCGCCCCCACCGGCCGGTGCAGCCAGACGGAGTTGAAGATCCCCAGGGGCCGGGCCGCGGCGATCGAGATGATGTAGTCGTCGATCCCGCTGGCGCGATGGAACTCGTTGTAGGTGGCCGAGCGGTACCAGGCGGCGCGGTCCCACAGCTGGTCGCGCAGGCAGGTGATGAGCGGGCCCTTGAACCGGGCCAGACGTCCGAACTCGGGCGTGCGCGTGACGGGGATGCGATCGACGTACTCCCGCCACGCCCGCTCCGCCTCGCGCGAGCTCCACCCGCGCCGGATGGTCCCCAGCGACTCGGGCTGACGCCCCGGCGCCAGGTGGCGCATGTTCCCGCCGATCGCGACCTGCGCATCGATCAGGCGCGCCAGGGCCTCCAGCAGGTGCGTGTGCCAGATCCGCGCATCGGCCCCGGCGTCGCGGCACGCCGCCACCACGCCGTAGCAGGCGCGAACGTCTCGCGGACGCAATCCAACCGAGGCCGCCATCCGAAGCGCTCCTTCCGATGCGGATGCAGGTTACGCCGCACCCCGCGCGCGAGGGATCACGAACCGGTGGTGTGGCGCCACCCCGCCATGCATGTCCCCGCGTCACCCCGATCTTGCACCAAAACGCCCACGGCGCGAGATACCCCGCTCCCCCCTAGCCCCCGCCCGGGTCCCCCCGCGGGTCGCCAGGTCAGCGCCCGCCCAGCGCCCGCTTGGCCTCCGCCACTTCGCTCGCGGCCCTTTGCCTGGCCCGCTCGATGCCGGCATCGGCGCGCGCGTCGCCCGTCTTGCCCTCGGTCCGGCGGGCCAGGGAGAGTCCGGCCGGGTCACGTGCGTCGAGGCGGTCGAGGGCCGCGAGGAGCCGCGCACGCTGGTCTTCGGAGAGGGTCCGGCCGGCCGCGCCCTCGGCCATGGTTCGGGCGGTCTCCGCGCCGAGCGTCAGGACCGCGACGTTGGCGAGGGCGACGATGACCACCGGCTCCTGCGACACCTGGCGGCAATGTCCCACGAGGGCGACCATCCGGTCCACGGCACCCTCGGTATCACCCTCCATCCAGCAGCGGGCGGCATCGGCACGGAGGAGCCTGCCCGTGGTTCGGAGGTTTCCCAACAACTCCATCACCGGACCGGCCTCGGCCCCGGTCGTCTCGCCGGTGATCCTGGGGAAGTTGAACGCACAATGGTCGGTGCCGGCCGCCGCCACGAGCTCGCCGACGATCGCCTGGTTCTGGCGCAGAAGTTCGGCGACCTGTTCCCACGATGGACCCTCGCCGGGCTGCACGGTCGCTCCCTGCGAACCGAACTGGACCGCTCCGGCGGCGAGGCTCAGCTCGTTGCCCACCTGAGCCCACGCGGCGCGGTAGAGGTCGGCGGCGTTGGCCTGGGTCTCAACCTGGTTGCTCGGAGCGCCGGAGCTGGGAGGCGGCGCGGAGCTCTTGCCGCAGGAGGCGAGGGCGAGGAGGGCCGCCATGCCCGGTCCGATGGTGGAGCAGATCGTCGTTCGCATGGTCGTTCTCCGGTTGGTTCGCGCGGGGTGCGCCACCGCAGAGTCTACCGGTTGGTCGTGCGTGCTCCGCCGGGGTGGGCGGAGCGGTTCACGCACGGTTCGTCGGGTGTTCGTCGGCACGGAAAGGGGCCGCCCGGGTGTCCCCGGACGGCACCGGGAGCTATCGCCGATTCATCTGGAAGGCCCGCTGGAAGGCCAGCAGGTCGCTCGCGTCCGTCCTTCCGTCGCGGTTGACGTCGGCGTCGCGATGGCCCGCGGCCAGGCGGGACTGGAAGGCGGCCAGGTCCGCGGCGTTCAGGACGCCATCGTGGTTGGCATCGGCGCCCGGGCCCGCGGGGGCGGAGAGGCTCTCACCGGTCGGGACCGCGTAGCCGGGGTCGAGGACCGTGAGGGCGTCGATGTTCTCGGAGACGTAGACGGCGGCGAGGCCGTGGACGTGGTAGGTCGCGACGAGCGGGCCGATGTCCGTGTAGGTCGGCGTGCCCGAGCCGCGGAACTCGATCCGGAGCAGGTTCTCATCGGCGATGTAGAGGGCCCCGTCCCGATCGAAGGTCATGGAGTAGGAGTACGTGCCGCAACCGGAGCAGCCGAGCGCGGAGATGGTGGACCCATCGGTCGGGTCGATCTCGACGAGACCGGCGGACAGGTCGATGACGTAGAGCTTGCCGGTCACGGGGTCGAACCCCATGCCCTGGACGCCGGTGACGGAGAGGGCGCCGATGGTCGTGACGGCGCCGGTGCCGAGATCCACGTGCACGAGCGTGTCGCCGTACGGGGGGATGGAGGTGCTGGAGCCCGTCACGCCGTAGAGCTCGCCCGAAGCATCGAAGTCGAGGGCGCAGAACTCGTCGGTGGAGGACAGGCCGGTGAGGGTGAGCGTGGGCGCGGAGGCGGCGGGGTCGGTGAGGTCGACCTGGTAGAGCTCGTCCCCTTCGACGTAGAACAGCTCGCCATCCTCGTTCGCGGCGAGCGCGTTGTGTCCGGACGTGGGCAACGTGCCGATGACGGTGGCCTCGCCCGTGATCCGGTTGATCCCGTAGAAGTCGGCGGTGTCGCGATCGACGCCGTAGAGGCCGAGGTTCGGGGGCGTGGGGGAGAGGACGGCGAAGCTCGAGCCAGTCATGAAGGAGGCGTAGATCGTGCCGGGGTCGAGGCCGCCGGACTCGTTGGCGGTGGTGGTGCGGGGGTCATCGGCATCGACGCTGAAGAGCAGGGCCAGGGCGTACCGGCCGTTCGCGGGGTTCTCGAGCCAGGCGAAGGCGATGGCATCGATGTCCGTCTTGGAGCCGATGCCGAGGTGGGAGGCGGTGACGAGGGTGTCGAGGGCGTAGGTGACGGGCGTGGTCGGGAGCTGGCGGCGCTGGTAGACGTTCGAGGGGATCAGGCCCCCGGTGGCTTCGTGGTCCACGCCGAAGGGAACGTAGGACTGGTTGTTGGCGATCACGAGCGCATCGACATCGTCATCGAAGGCCTCGATGCCGTCGGGGTTGGGCGTCAGGTCGGCGTGGACGCTCGTTTCGGTGCGCGAGCCGCCGATGCCGACGACGGCGAGGGGCGGGGTGGCGCCCGTGGGCGCGACGAGGTACTCCACGATCTCGTCCGCGCCGGCCGTCGAGCCGAAGGTCACGGCGTTGGACGGCGAGGTCGTGCAGACCGGAACCGCCGGGCCCACGGCCGGGGAGTAGGGCGCCGCCCACGCGTCGGGCTTGTCATCGTCGAAGGACACCACCACGCGCCCGACCGCGAACAGCCCGAAGCTGGTGCGCTCGGCCTCCGGCAGCTCGTCGTAATAGAGGGGGCCCGCCAGCACCGAGCCTCCCAGGCCGTAGGTGCGCAGGTCCACGCCGACCCAGTCGAGATCGTCGAGGTCGAAGTAGTTCTTGTACTTGTTGGTGGCGACGCCGGCCGAGGCGAACGGGACCGCACCGTTGTAGTTCGGGCCCCGGGCCGTGAGGCCCGGGATGTTGTTGTCGTTGAGCCAGTTGCCGTTCTTGCCCGGCAGGACCGTG
>CAYWOF010000317.1:0-4848 GCA_964459825.1 uncultured Phycisphaeraceae bacterium
CCGCATCCACCAGTTCGACAAGGTCGAGCAGGTCGTCATCTGCCGCGCCGACGAGGCCGAGAGCCGCGCCTGGCACCGGAAGATGATCGGGTTCGTGGAGGAGCTGCTCCAGAGCCTGTCCCTGCCCTACCGCCTCCTGCAGTGCTGCACCGGCGACCTGGGGGTCAAGAACGCCGACATGGTGGACATCGAGTGCTGGATGCCGGGGCGCGCCGCCCCGGCCGGCGCCTACGGCGAGACCCACTCCGCCAGCCGCCTCTACGACTATCAGTGCCGGCGCCTCAACACGCGCTACCGGCCCGGCGGTGAGGCCGGCAAGGGCGACACGGTCTTCTGCCACTCGCTCAACAACACCGTCCTCGCCAGCCCGCGCATCCTCACCCCCCTGCTGGAGATCCACCAGAACGCCGACGGCACCGTCACGATCCCCGAGCCCCTGCGCCCCTACCTGGGCGGCAGGGCGCGGATCGGTTAGGCTCCCGGCGGAAAGGCGCGTCCCATGCGATCGACGCTCGGGCTGCTGCTGGTGCTCGCGGGCGGGGGCCTCATGCTCTACGGGCTGGGATCGGCGCTCGCGGAGCTCGTGGAGCTCTACCAGGGCTCGCTCAGCCGGCCGCTGGAGGAGGGGGCCCGCACGACCGACGAGACGTCGCGCCGGATGCTGCACTCGGCCCTCACGGGGGGGATCGGCGCCCCGTTCTTCATCACGGGCGTCATCCTGCTCAAGTCCGCGATGATCCGCCGGGCGCTCCGGAGTCGTCGCCGCGCCTGAAACCCTGCCTCCCGGCCCGGGCGCCGGAGGGGACTCGCTCGCCCATGCTCGACCTGTCGCGCTTCGAGGCCCTGACGTTCGACTGCTACGGCACGCTCATCGACTGGGAGTCGGGCCTCCTCCGCGCCCTGGGCTCGATGGGCCTGCTGGCCGCGTCCCCTGCGGACACCCTGGCGGCCTTCGCCCGGGCCGAGGCCCGTGCCGAGGCCGGCCCCTACCGCCCCTACCGGCAGGTGCTCACCGAGGTCGCACTCGACCTGGCCCGCGAGCTGGGGCGCCCCCTGAGCCCCGAGGCGGCCGGCCGGCTACCCGCCTCCATCGCCGACTGGGAGCCGTTCCCGGACACCGCCGGAGCGCTCGAGCACCTGGCCCGCCGGTTCTCGCTCAACGTCATCTCGAACGTCGACGACGACCTGTTCGAGTCCACGCGCGCCCGGCTCGGCCGTCCCTCGCTGCTCGAGCGCGTGGTGACGGCCCAGTACTGCCGCTCCTACAAGCCCGCGCGGCGAAACTTCCGGGTCATGCTGGCGCTCCTGGACCTGCCGCCCGACCGGGTGCTCCACGTCGCCCAGAGCCTCTACCACGACATCGGCCCGGCGCGCGAGCTGGGATTGGCGACCGTGTGGGTGCGCCGGCGTTCGACGCGGACCGGCGGCGGCGCGACCATGCCCGCGCCGCAGGCACGCCCGGACCTCGAGGTGCCCGACCTGGCCACCCTCGCGGCCATGGCCTAGCGGAGGCGCCCGGACCCGGGGCTCAGGTCCGGGCGGGGTCGTCCGCCCAGGGCCGGATGCGCCGACCCTTCCGCTGCTGGTGGGCCTTGGGCGTGACGTGGAACGTGGCGACGCACCGCCCCACGCGCCGCTCCTTGTCGGCGCGCTTCGCGATCATCTGCACGATGTTGAGGTCGAGCGTGACGTTGAACTCGCCCCCGGCGGCGATGAGCGCCTTGACATCCTGGCGCGGGGTGATGCGATAGAGCGCGGGCCCGTGGCAGGGGCGCAGGAACTTGTACTCGAGCTCCTTGCAGACCACCGTGTAGTCCCCCCCGCACAGCCCGAAGAGATACGTGCCGCCGGCGATCTCGCTGTTGCCCAGCAGCGCGGCCCCCGCCATGGCGTTGTACCAGTTGCGGTTGAACCGACGGAAGGGCAGGACGGCCGAGAACGTGTGCGCGTCCACCCGCTTCATGCGGATGCCCGACTTGAAGGTGTACGGCATCCAGATGAGCGAGCAGACGCGCTGCCAGAAGTGGTTGCGCGTCGACAGCCGGCTGACGAACGAGTCCACCCGATCGAAGAACGAGCGCCGCACGCGCACCGGGCCCGAACGGCGCCGCGCGGGCGATACGACGGGGGCGGGAGGTGGAGGTGCGGTGGTCGGAGCGCTCACGGCGGCGCGGGTCCCCTGGGTCGCGCGATCATAGGGACCGCCGGTGCACACGGGGCGCTCACGCCTCCTGCGGGATCAGGTCGTACCACCCCCGGTCGTTGGCGCGGACCCCCAGAAGCGCCCCGCCGGGCGCGGGGTCCCGCCCCCGGAGCCCGGCGCCCCGGGCCGCCTCCTCGAGGAACCACCGGCGCGAGAGCATGGAGGTGTAGGGCTCGACGTCGTACCCCAGGCTGTAGGCCGCCCCCACGTGGTGGACCGTGGGCATGACATCGGGCGTGAACACCACCGTGCGCCCACGCGTGTCGGTGAACCGCACGGCCTGCTGGCCCCACGTGTGCCCGGGCACGAGGAACACGCGGATCCCCGGAAGGACCTCCGTGCTTCGATACGACACCGGCGTCGCGGGCAACTCCTCACGTCCGGGCGCGACGAATCCCGAGCCGGGAAAGGGGCGGGGAGAATCGACGGTGCGGACGTGGTCCTTGATGGGCTCGAGGTGGTCGCGGAAGTACGTGCGGGTCATGACGCTCTTGTTGGCGAGCGCATCGGCCCACTCGCGCGCCTGCGCGTGGACCGTCGCGTTGGGAAACGTGAGCTTGACCGGGCTGTCCGGCCCGGGCGCGCCCGGCAGCGCCGATCCCGACCAGTCCGGCGTCTCGCCGGGCCGGGCCCGCCGCGTCAGGCCCCCGGCGTGGTCGAAGTGCAGGTGAGTGACCACCACCGCGCCGATGTCGGCGGGCCGGCAGTCGGCCTCCTGAAGGGCGTCGGTGATCGAGCGGTTCTCCAGGTCGAAGATGTCGCGGTTCTTGGCGTCCATCTTGTCGCCCGATCCGGTCTCGATCAGCACGAGGCGCGGCCCCGCGCCCCCGTCGCCCGCCGAAGCACCCCCATCCGCGGGCATGGGTTCCGGATCGGTCTCGCGCTCGAGAAGCAGACAGTTGTGCTCCACCGCGATCCGCCCACGATCATCCGGAATCACCGCCCGCGACCACACCACGCGTGGCACGAGCCCGAACATGGACCCGCCGTCGAGCCGGAAGCGCCCCGCCCGGAGCAGTCGCCAGGAGTACGTCACCGTCATGCTGGAGGGTACGCGCAAGCCGGCCGCGCCCGAAAGGCCCCCCTATTCCGCTCCGGACCATCAAAAAGCGCTTGCGTTTGCTCCTAGGATCGGGAGACTGGCGTCAGCGAGGTCGGACCAGAGTGGAGCGGGGCGGGAGGAGGCCGGGAGCATGCGCGCGCTGGGTGTTGCTGTGATGGGGGTGTTGGTCGCCGCATCGGGCGCGAGCGCGGCATCCGTCTACATGTTCTCCGTCGGGGCGGGGGGCCCCAGCGGCCTGGCCGCCGATCGGTTGTACGCGGCGCGTCAGAGTGGACATCTGGTGCTCGGGGGCGGGGATGGCATGGGCATGGGCCGGGAGGGCGACATGCTCGACGGCTTCTGCCAGGCACTCGTGGGCGACGAGTTCATCATCTGCGTATCCGTGGATCCCTTCAGCACCGGCGAGGGGCGCCCCGTGGCACCGGACCCGCGCCTGCCCAACGAGCACGTGATCAACCAGGCCGCCAGGAACCAGTCCGCCGGCGACGCCTACGGCAGCTCGGAGGCCTACAGCCGGCTCACCGGCCGGATCCCCGAGGCCAGCATCGGCACCAACGATAACTTCCTGATCGTCAACCAGTCCGCGGCGTACGTGAACCACTTCCGGTTGCTCCCGAACGTCAACCCGGACGTGACGGTGCCCGTGGGCACTCCGGCCGACGATGTGCGCGGCGTCGTCCGGCTCCCGAGCCTCGTCGCTCCCGCGCTCTACTACACGATGGCGGACGGGAGTCCCTCCATCGAGGTGCTCGGCGGCACCGGGGGTGGCGATATCTTTTACGACCCCACGCCGCTCACCCCCGGCGACGCGTCACTCTTCGCGAGCGCGGCCCAGTTGGGCCTGGTCGAGGGCGACGACATCGACTCGATCGGGGTCTTCGATGGCGACGGCGATGGCATCTTCGATGTCGGCGACCAGGTGTTCTTCAGCCTGACCCCCGAGTCCCCGTCGATCCAGAGCTTCGAGTTCGGCCCCGCGGACGTGTTCCTGGCCACCAACGGCGGGGATTCCCTCGTGCGTTTCGCCTCCGCGTTCGAGCTCGGGCTCATGTCCACGGACAACGTCAACTCCATCCGACTCACGCCCCTCGTCGGCGGCTCGGCCCTGCGGACCATCCTGGACCAGACGCTGGTGCCCCTCCCGGGCCCCGGCGCGATGGGCTTGGCCGGGTTGGGACTGTTGGGCCTGCGCCGGCGTCGCCCCCTGTGAAAGATTGCCCCCGGGGTCCGATCGGGATACATTTGGCCCTGTCGGGCGTGTGCCGGAGCGGCCAAACGGGCCAGACTGTAAATCTGGTGGCTTAACTGCCTACGGTGGTTCGAATCCACCCGCGCCCACTTTCCGCGTGAGTGACCCGAAGCGTCCGACGCTTGGTCGAGCATGATGGCGCTCTCCCTCGTGGCCCCTCTCCCGCCCGCCGCGAATCGCCCATCGGACGAGCCCGCCCTGGCCGAGCGGGCCCGGCATGGCGATCACGACGCCCTTTCCGCCCTGCTGGCCCGCCACGGCCCGGTCGTCCGGGCCCGGCTCAACGGCCGCCTGAAAGGCGTGCACCGGGGCGTGCTGGACGAGGACGACATC
>CAYWOF010000318.1:0-4839 GCA_964459825.1 uncultured Phycisphaeraceae bacterium
GCAAGGGCGGGGGCGACGACTTCGTCCAGCTGCTCAAGGACATGGGTCCGGCGTTCGAGGGCCTGGCCATCCACGCCGAGCGGGCCAAGCGCCTGGGCGTGATCTTCAGCGACGACCAGGTCAAGAAGCTCACGGCGTACCGGGACGCGGTGGAGCGGATCGGCGAGGCGTGGCTGGGGTTCCGGGTCCACGTCATGTCGCAGCTGGCGCCGATGCTCACCGAGGTCGCCGACGCGATCTCGACCTTCGTGGCGGTCACGCCGGCGATGATCGCCAACCTGACGACGAGCATCCGCGCGGCGCTCACCGAGAGCGGGCCGGCGGGCCAGGCGGCGCGCGAGGCGTTCGGCCGCTTCTTCGATGGGGTCGGGAGCATCGTGGTCGAGGCGGTCCGGGGCGTTCTGCGCCTCGGCCTGGTCACGGCCATACACGGGACCGGTGCGATGCTGGCCGTGCTTGCGCCGGAGTTCAAGGCGTCCCTGGTGCGGTTCTTCAACGAATCGATCATCGGCGCGATGGTGTTCATCCGCGAGAACGCCTTCCTCAGTCCGATGGGCCAGGCGCTCGCGCTGCTCCTGCCGGACAGGGAGGAGGCCGACCTGGCGGTGCGCGGGATGCGAGACGCGGTGGACCGATACTTCGGGGCCGGACACCCCGTCGAGGGGTTCGAGGCGGCGCTGACCGACCCCGGGAAGTACGCCGACGCGATGGCCCAGGCGTGGATGCGGTTCCGCGACAACGTGGGCGCCGCCGGCGCCGACACGTACCGGGCCCTCAACGACCTGGTCGGGATCTCCGACGAGCTCGCCAAGCACATGATGCAGATCCCCGGCTTCGGGGGGCCGGCGGGCGGGCCGAACCCGGAGACCGTCACGTCCTTCTGGGGTGAGTTCGCCGATGGCGTGAAGGAGGCGTTCAAGGCGCTCCAGACCGAGGCAGAGAACGTGAAGAAGCTCGGGTCGGACGTGATGACCACGCTCGGCCACGGGCTGTCGAGCGGTCTGGCTAGTGCGCTGGCCAGCGGCGAAGCGTCATTCAAGAACTTTGGGCGGACCGTCGAGAAGGTCCTGACCGATGTCACGACTCGCATCCTCGAGATGACCCTGCAGTTTGCGTTCCTGAACGCGTTCACAGGGATCGCGGGCCGGGCGTTTCCAGAGTTCTTCGGGTTGAAAGCACCTGCCCCAGCCGTAGCGACCGGATGGTCGCTACCGAGGTTCGGTCATGCCGCTGGAGGCATCGTCGATCGGGCGACCGCCTTCCCTATGGCGAACGGCATCGGCTTGATGGGTGAGGCCGGGCCCGAGGCGATCATGCCCCTCGAGCGAGTGGGCGGCAAGCTCGGCGTCAGTGCCCGCGGCGGCGGGGTGGTCGTGCAGATCATCGATCAGCGGGGCTCCGGGGCCCGTCCGGAAGTATCCGAGAGCACGGGCCCGGACGGCCGGAAGCGGATCTCGGTGCTGATCCGGGACACGGTTCGCGGCCTGATCGGGGATGGGTCCCTCGACCGCCAGATGGGGTCGGCCTTCGGGGTTTCCCGGCGCGGGATGGCCAGATAGCTATTGAACTGGCGGCGCTGTCTGCGGTATCCTCCGGGGGGACCGGAGGCTTGTCATGTTCAAGTCGTGCGCAATCGTCATGTTTCTGGCCGCCAGCTTCATGGGGTGCGGTGGAGAGATCCGTGCCGCCGCTTCCATGGACGAAGCGGAGCTTCATGGGGTTGACAGCGATACGCTGCTCACCGCCTACAACTGGAAACGCCAGACATCTGGAGAGCACGAGCGACTTCGATCCGAGGTCGAGCGCCGTGGCCTCCTAACTTCCGATGAGTGGAATGCCGTTGATCACCGCCAGGTCAAAGTCGGCATGCGTGAGCACGCGGTCATCCTCGCCTGGGGCGAGCCCGGCCACACGCGCACCGTGACCGATCGCTTCGGCGTCGGGAAGGTCTTGGTGTACCGCGAGAACACGTTCGTGTTCCTGACCAACGGCGTCGTGACCGCGATCGAGAATTGACGCGCGTCCCCCGGATGGGGCGCCCACACCGCCAGGCTCAATCATGGAGGACGCCGGCCAGGGCCACACCGACTGGGGTGATGACCGATGGGACGCGGCTGCCTTGGTTCTCTCGTTCTGCTCGTCGCCAGCGCCTGCATTGTCCCTATCGCAGCCATTGCAGGCGATGACAGGATGGTGGCAGAGGACAAACTGGTCTGGACGGTCGGCCTCGGATTGCCCGGCGCCTTCCTTCTACTGACCGCCATCGCGATCTTCAGGACCTCCGACCGGAGGCGCGGATCTCCAGGGCGCGCCCGCCCCATCGCTCGGTCCGAGTTATCTCGGGTGGTCGCCGAATCGGTTGCGGGACTCAAGATCGAGATCAGCGGACCAGGACACCCATCCGCATTGCACCAACTCCTCCAGCAGGAGCGGAAGCGGGGGCGCAGAGTCAAGGGCGGCGGCTACAACATCGAGGACTTCCACACCAAGGTCGTCGGCGTCACGTTTGGAAACGACGATGGCACGCCGCGCCAGAGGATCATCAAGCGGTGCCGAGTCCGCGACACCGTCTTTCTGGTACGGGACCCACACAACGCCTACGACAGCTCTGCGGTGCGCGTGGTGCGCGAGAACGGTGAGATGATCGGGCACCTGTCTGCATTCCGCGCCGAGCAGATCGCGCCATACCTCGACAAGGGTTGGGTCTACCGCGCGACCATCAGCAGCCGCACGGGTGGCTGGTTCCGCGCGCGAGGAGTCAACCTTCGGATCCGCAGGTTGGCTGAGGGCTCGCCCGAGGAGGCGAAGATGCGAGAGGCCGCGCTGGCAGTGGCGTCGACCCAGCGTCTCACCGAGCCGAGGCGCCGGCGCGGCAGGTCGGTACGATGACACCTGCCTTACCAGAGCTGGCCGGGGCCGTCCCCTTGGGCGCCCCGGCCTCTTTCTGCACCCCGGCGTAGTATCCCCCGCCGCTTGGGACCGCGCGAGTGAGTCGCGCGCGTGGCAAACGCCGTCTGGCCCGCCGGTCTTCCGCAGGCCCCTCAGCTCCGCGAGCTCCGGGAGTCACTCCCGCGCCTGGTCGTGCGCTCCGGCATGGACGTCGGGCCCGACAAGGTCCGCCGCCGCCTCACCGCGGGCGTCCGCCTGGTCTCGATCGAGCTCAAGCTCACCCGCACGCAGTGCGCCCTCCTCGACGAGTTCTTCGTCGAGACCTGCCTCGGCGGCGCCGAGCCGTTCGACTGGAAGAACCACCGCACCGGCGCTGATGCCACCTACCGCTTCCTCGAGCCGCCGGTCCTGATCCCGCTCGCCCCCCGCCAGAGCGGGACCGAGTACTGGGTGGCCCGCTTCGAGCTCGAGATGCTCCCCGCGACCGTGGCGCCCAGCCAGCCCCAGACCCCGGGCGGCGGGCCCGGGGGAGGCCAGCACAACGGGAACGAGCCGGGCGGCGGCATCGAGGCCGGCGCGCCCGAGGCGCCGGGCGAGCGCTTCGAGATGCCCATCGTCGGATTCCTCGTGCGCGAGGCCGACGCCGTGCCCCCCAGCGTGCCCGTGCTCGCCGGCTGGGGGTCCGGGTTCACGGAGCCCAGCGCCGAGGGCGAGACGCTCGAGGGCGAGGCCCTCATCGGCGAGCCCATCCACATCGTCACCGAGGTCGAAACCCGGCCCAACGTCGGGCACGGCGGCGACTTCGCCTAGTCAGTCAGGGAGGACACCATGGCCGGACTCATCGGGCACGTCAAGACCAGCGCGGCGATCGCCAGCGGCGCCGGCAGCACCAAGACAATCCTGCGCATCACCGCGCCCTCCACGCACGGCGTGCGCGTGACACGTGCCTCGGTCTCGTTCGACGGCACCAGCCCGACCGCCGGCAAGGCGCTCGTGACGCTCATCAAGGGCGCGACCGGCGGGACCGGCAGCTCGGTGACCCCCGAGAAGATCCACGGCCACACCGGGTCCCTCGGCGTCACGGCCAAGGAGAACTTCTCCGACGGCTCCGGCGGCGTGGGGGTGTTCGAGGAGCTCATCCACACCCAGCAGGGCTACACGGCCCCCGAGGAGATCCTGCTCAACCCCTCCGAGACGCTCGAGTTCCAGACCAACATCCCCGCCTCCACCGGGGTCCGTGCCCGCTTCCGCTGGGAGGAGTGACGCCTGCCCCGGACCCTGTCCAGCGCGATCCGGCGCGCGCTCTACGCGCCGCAGACGGGCGAGGCCCTGGTCCTCCTGCTCGTGCTCTTCCCCACGGGCGTGCCCGAGGGCATCCGCGTGTGCGCCGCCGGCCAGGACGTGGTCTCGAACGGGCAGACCTACGCGCACTGCCCGTTCGAGATCGGCCTGCCCCCGGACACGGAGGACGCCCAGCCCAGGCTCACCCTGCGCATCGCCAACGCCGACCGCGCCATCGTCGAGTCGGTGCGGTCCATCACCAGCCCCATGAAGGTCCAGCTCTCGGTGGTCCTGGCCGGCTCGCCCGACACCGTGGAGATGGGCCCCCTCGAGTTCACCCTCCGCGACACGCGCTACGACGCCGGGATCGTCGAGGGGGAGCTGCGGTACGAGGACATCCTCAACGAGCCCTTCCCGGCCGCCGTGGTCACCCCCGGCCGGTTCCCCGGGGTGTTCAAGGGGTGACGGAGACTTCCGATGAACATGCGAGCGAAGCTTACCGTTGAAGAAGTGATCATCACCGAGCACAGCGATCGTGTGAAGTTCAGGGCGATGTACGGCCAGACGCCGGAGGACAACACGTTCTCGAAGGCGACGCCCTGCGCGACGGCCGATCTCCAGATCGACAACCCGGCGCTGCGGGGCCAGCTGAAGCCCGGCCAACGGTTC
>CAYWOF010000319.1:0-4824 GCA_964459825.1 uncultured Phycisphaeraceae bacterium
AGTCGCACGGGAGGACCACAGCTCGGTCAAGGAAACGCTGATCTCGATCATCATCGCGTTCGTGCTGGCGTTCGTCTTCCGGGCGTTCGTGATCGAGGCGTTCATCATCCCCACCGGCTCGATGGCCCCCACGCTGATGGGCGCCCACATGCGCTTCACGGACCCCGCCACGGGGTACGTCTGGCCGGTGGGCCCGCGCGATGCGCTCCGGCATGGCAACGACTCGGTCCCCCTCTCCGTCCAGGGCTCGCGCCAGGCCGTCAAGGTCCACGACCCGATGACCGGCGCCGAGCTGAGCCGCTCCAACGTGCGCCTGCACGCGGGCGACCGGATCCTGGTCTTCAAGTACCTCTACTCCCTCTTCGACCCCGCGCGCTGGGACGTGGTGGTCTTCAAGAGCCCGGAGATGCCCCAGACCAACTTCATCAAGCGTCTCATCGGCCTGCCCGGCGAGCAGATCGCGCTCGTGGATGGAGACGTCTTCGTGCGCCGGCCCGACGCCGGGCGCTCCGACCCGCCCGGGGCCAACCCGTGGCTCCTCCCGGGCTGGACGATCCAGCGCAAGCCCGAGCGGATCCAGCGGACGGTCTGGCAGCCGGTCTTCGACAGCCGCTACGCTCCGCTGGGGCCTTCCGGCGCTCTCGACGGCCCCTGGGTCGGCGACACGGGCGGGCAACCCACGGGATGGGAGATCGACGGGCGCCGGTCGTACCGGTACACCGGGCGCGATCCGACGCGCCTCGTGTACCAGCGCGAGGGCGGGCGAGGCGGGCCGCCGGTGACCGACGTCTACCCCTACAACGAGGTCACCCCCGGCGGCGTGGCGGCCTTCCCGGTCGCGGACGTGGCGCTGCGTTGCGGCGTCGAGCCGCACGAGGGTCCGCTCGCCGTCTCCGTGCACCTGCGCGCCCGCCGGCACGGGTTCCGCGCCGTGATCGGCGCGGACGGCTCGGTCACGCTCGAGTACGCGCCGCTCTCGCTGCCCGCGGGCGCGCCGTGGACGCCGATTGCGCAGGGCCGCCTGGCGGTCCCGCTCGCCCCGGGGCGCGTCACCAACCTGGAGTTCTGGCACGTCGACCAGACCCTGCAGCTGTGGGCCGAAGGGCGGCTCGTGGCGCGCGGGGAGTACGACTGGTCGCCCGCCCAGCGCGTGGAGAACACCTACGGGCGACCGCTGGGGAGGCTGCTCGAGGATGACGCCGCCACCGGGCGCAACAGCCTGGCCGATCCGAACCAGGCCGCCGCGGGTTCCGGCGGGAGCGTCGCCTGGTTCGAGTTCGGCGCCGGCCCCTTCACCCTCCACCGGGTCGCCATCGCGCGCGACATCCACTACCAGCCCGGGACCGTGAACGTCCCCATCCTCCGCGCCACGCACCCCTCGAGCACGCTCTCCCTCGGCGACGACCAGTTCTTCGTGTGCGGCGACAACAGCCCGGCCAGCTCCGACGGGCGCATGTGGAAGGAGCCCAACGCGTGGGTCGCCGCGCAGATGGACCCCGCGCCCGGCATCGTCCCGCGCGACCTGCTCATCGGCAAGGCGTTCTTCGTCTACTTCCCGTCCCTGCTCAAGGAGACGTCGGCCCCGATCCCGATCCCGGACTTCGGGCGCATGCGCTGGATCTGGTAGGCGCCGGGCCCGTCCGGCGCCCCGGCGCGCTCACGGCAGCCGTCCCTCGATCCGGCGCATCGCCTCGTCGGCCGCCTCGATGTCCGGCCCGCTCTTCGAGGCGGCCCGGGCGGCCGCGAGCATCGTCATCGCCGGCTCGCGCCCCTGAACGCCGAGGACGGCGCGCGCGATCGCCGCGGCGTCCCGCCCCGGCTGGTCGGCGCGCAGGTTGGTGCGCAGCAGGCCGATGAGGCGCTCGTCGTCCAGCGTGCGCAGCCCCGGTCCCGCGGCCAGCCAGAGCGCGTCCCGCAGGAGGGGCGCCGACGCCGCGTCCACCGGGAGAGCCGAGTACAGCGCCACGAGGGTCGCCGTGTCCGGCGCCCCCGCCCCATCCCCGGCGCGGAACACCGGGAGCACCGCGCCGGCCGCGACCTCGGGCGTCACCGCCGCCGGTCGCTCCTGGAGCAGCGCCCGCACCAGGCGGGCGGCGTCCGAGTCACGCCCGAGCAGGCTGAGCGCCGCCAGCGCGCCGGCGAACTCCTCCCGCTCGAGCGCCTCCCGGAGCTCGTCCTCCACGTTCCGGGCGCCGGGGAGCGGCAGCGGGGACGCCCCCTCGCCCTCGAGGGGCGCCCGGGGCGCGGGCGGCCCGAGCGTGATGAGCGGATCGCCGAAGAGCGCGAGCTTCCAGGCCGGTCCGTCGTCCACGCGCACCGCCGCGCCGAGCGGGAAGTTGGAGACCATCCGTGCGGCCAGCGTGGGCGTGGGCACGAAGGCGGCGAGCATCGGCTCCTGGACCGAGCCGTAGTACGCGTACGCGCCGTGCTCGAGCCACCGGCCCGCCACCGTGGCCCGCTCGAGCGGCCACGCCGCCGACCACGAGTGCACCAGGTGCACCACGCCGGGCACGGCCAGCAGCGGGACATCGCCCGGCGCACACTGGCCCCCCTCGAGCGCGAAGAAGTCCGAGTTCCCCTTGCTGTTGATCAGCACCAGGTCGGCGTCCAAGGGGCGCGCGGCGCGCGACCGCCACCTGGCCGGCCCGTTGGACGGCGCGTCGTCCACCACCACCCGCAGCCCGGCACGGGTGAGCGTCCCCCCCGCGGCCTCCCCGTCGTAGACCAGCCAGGGCTGCGAGTCCGGGTAGCCGTCGAACACCCAGGCCCTGGAGGGCATGAGGAAGAGCGCGCACATCGCCCGGTAGGCGGCCTGCGGTTCCGTGCCGAAGACCTGGCCCGTCCAGGCCCAGCGGCCTCCGGCCCGCCGTCGCCCGGCCTCGTCCGCGCTCGAGCCCGGGGGCGCCGGCACACGCCCGATCACGTCGGTCGTCGCCAGCTGCTCACGCTCGCGCACGCGCACCCGGTGGGGGGTGTTCAGGGCCAGCGTCACCGCGTCGAGCGAATCGCCCAGCCCCTCCCACGCCAGACCGGTCGCCCGGCACGCCGCCTCGATCGCCTCGGCCAGCGCGTCGACCTCGGCCGGGGCGAACTCCGCGTGGACGCCCGACCGCGCCCGCACCCACGCGATCGGTTGGGCCCGGCCCGCGGCCAGCGCCAGCGCGCCCGTCCAGGCGGTGTCCAGCTCGTTCGCGGCCACGACGCCCATCGGCGTGAGCCGGTACGACTTCCACGTGCCCAGCATGTCGGTCGGGGCCGGCGCGGGCTCCGGTCCGGCCCCGGCCGGATCGCGCCATGCCCGGACGACCGCCCCCTCGACCCGCGCGCGGCGCTCGGCATCGCTCCGGGGGGGGACGCCGGCGTTCGGCGCCGTCCAGCGCACGACGCGGAGCGGCGCGAACCCGCGCACGAATCGCGCGATGTCCTCGAGCGCCGCGGGGGTTCCGTCGTCGATCAGCACCGGGTAGCGGAGGCGCACCGTCCAGCCCGCGATCGCCTCGATGTACGAGTCGCCGTCGGGGACGATCACCACGACGGGGAGCACGGTCAGGCCGCGCCGAACGGCCTCCACGCGCACGCCGAGGCGCATGGCCGGGGGCAGATCCTCGAAGCGCACGGTCGTGGGAGCCGGTTGCCCGGGCGTCGGCGCCGAGACCGGGGGCGCCGGCTCCGGCTGCGCCAGCACCGCACCGGCGATCGCCGCCGGAGTCCAACCCAGCGCTCGCGCCATCCGGGTCACCATGGCCCACACTCTACTCCGGCCCGGCCCGGGAGCGACTCCCGGCGTCGCGGTCCGGGCCTCTCCCGTACACTCGGACCCCGATGCCCAACCTCTCGCGGGACGAGTTCGTGGCCCACGCCCGCGTCCGCCGGGCCGCCGGGGAGGCCCGCACGCTCCTCGTGCCGGTCGCCCTGCGGCTGCTCTCCGACCAGCTCACGCCGGTGCTGGCCTATCGCCGGCTCGTGGCGCCCGACGAGCGAACCGCGCCCTCCTTCCTCTTCGAGTCGGTCGAGGGGGGCGAGCGCCAGGGACGCCACTCCATCCTCGGCGCGCGCCCCGCGCTCGAGGTGATCGCGCGCGGGCACGACGTCGCCCTCTCCGAGTCCGGCGGCGCCGCCGGCGCACCGGCCAAGCCCGAGCCCGAGCCGCTCCTGGCCCTGCGCGAGCTGTCGCGCGACATGGTCCTGTCGCCCCCGGAGCCCACCCACCGGCACGGCGCCCTGCCCGCGTGCTTCCTCGGCGGCTGGGTGGGCTACGCGGCGTACGACGCGGTGCGCTACGCCGAGCCCGCCCGGCTCGGCTTCGAGCGAGCGCCGCGCGACGACCGGGGCCTGCCCGACCTCCACTTCGGCTTCTACGACGGCGTCGTCGTCTTCGACCACGTCGACAAGCTCGTCCACCTCGTCCAGCTCGCGCCCGTCGCCCCGGGCGACGACCCGGGCGACGTGTACGACCGGACCATCCGCGCGCTGGGCGCGCGGCTGGACCAGATCCAGCGTCACAGCCGGCCCCTTCCCGCGGGGCTGGTGGAGCGGGACAGCCCGGGCCCGGCCCCGGCCTCCAACCTCACGCGCGCCCGGCACGCGGAGCTCGTGGCCCGCGCCAAGGAGTACATCGCCGCCGGCGACATCTTCCAGGTGGTGCTGGGCCAGCGCTTCGAACGGGCCAGCACCGCCGATCCGTTCGACGTGTACCGCGCGCTGCGGGCCGTCAACCCCAGCCCCTACATGGTCTACCTCCAGGCCTCCGGGTGCATCCTCGTGGCCTCCAGCCCGGAGATCCTCTGCCGCGTCCGGCGCGCCCCCGGGGCCCGGGGCGCGGGC
>CAYWOF010000320.1:0-4815 GCA_964459825.1 uncultured Phycisphaeraceae bacterium
GCCGCCGCGGAGCCCGATGCGCGGGACGGCGGGGCGCCCGCCGGCAACCGGGGCCGGGGCGGGGGCGGGGCGGCGTGCGGTGGAGGGGCGGTTGGGGAGGCTCATGCGAGGGGTCTCGGCTCGGCGTGAGGCGTGGACGCCGATGGTCGATCCTCTTCCCGGTCGGGTCGTTCCGGTATGCGGAAACTTCCCTGATCGACGGGGGGAGGCCCGGCGCTAGATTGTAACACAAGGGGGGTTGGGACCGGCGGGGCGTGTCCGGCCCGGAGAGCGGGGCGCGCGTGTGGCGGCGCGCCGGTTCCGGCTCGGATGGCCCGGGGCGCGCTCCCTCGCGGCGCCCTGGGATCCCGGCGTGGACCTATCCGAGGAGACGTTCGGCGATCTTGACGGCCGTGAGGGCGGCGCCGATGCGGAGCTGGTCGCCCGAGACGAAGAGGTTGAAGGTGCGCCACGCGCGCTCGGCGCCGCGGTGGATGAAATCCTGGCTGTCGTCGGGGCGGATGCGCCCGACGAGCACCGCATCGCCGCCGGTGGCCTTGAGGGGGGTGGGGAACCGGTTGGCGGCGCGGTCGTCGACGACCTGGAGGCCGGCGCCCCCGGCGAGGGCCTCGCGGACCTCGGGTTCCATCGCGGGGCGCCGGAGCGTGACGTTGATGGACTCGGAGTGGCCGCGCATCACGCCGACCCGCACGCACGTCGCGCTGACGCGGACGGCGGGGTCCTCCCAGATGCGCCGGGTCTCGGCGACCATCTTGGCCTCTTCGCCGTTCTGGCCGGTGGTGGGATCGACGGCCGAGTCGTGGCTGAAGACGTTGAGGGCGCACGGCTCCTTGAAGACGCGCGGGTGCGCGGGCCGCCCGGCGAGCACGTCCCGGGTCTGGGCCTCGAGCTCGGCCATGGCGGCGGCGCCGGCGCCGGAGGCGGCCTGGTAGGTGCTCACGACGATGCGCTCGACGCCGAAGGCGCGGCGCAGGGGCTCGAGGGGGAGGAGCAGGACGATGGTCGAGCAGTTGGGGACGGCGATGATGCCCGGGGGGCTCGACCAGCCCGTGCCCGCGCCGGGCGCCCGATGGAACTTCCCGAAGCGCTCGAGCTCCCCCGGGTTCACCTCGGGGATCACCAGGCGCGCGCCGGGCGTCATGCGGAAGGCCGAGGTCTTGTCGATCACGACCGCGCCGGCCTCGAGGGCGCGGGGGGCGAAGGCCTTGCTCGTGTCGGAGCCGGCGGCGAAGAAGGCGATGTCCACGCCCTCGAAGGAGCGCTGACCGAGCTCCTCCACCCGGTGCCCGGCCCCGCGATAGGGGATGACCGCGCCGGCCGATCGCGCCGAGGCCAGAAGACGGACGGACCCGTGCGGAAAGGCCCGTTGCTCCAGCACGGTGAGGCACTCGCGCCCGACGGCGCCGGTCGCCCCGACGATCGCGATGTTGGGCCTGTCTCCCATGGAGGTGGGGGCTCAGAAACTCCGGTCCAGGGCCGCGTCGGCGATGTACTCGAGCAGGTCGCGGGCCGGGCCCCCGGGCAGGACGGCGAGCTCGTGCTTGGCGTGGGCGATGCGTCGTGCGGCCTGCGCGCGGGCCCACTCGGCCGAGCCGCTCTCCTCGAGGGCCGCGACCAGCGCACGCACCGCGTCCGCGCGCTCCGCGGGGGATGCGCTCGCCTCGCGCCCCGTGGCCCGCTCCACGAGCAGGAGCGAGCGCCCCCGGCGCGACGGGGCCACGGCGTCGAGATGGTGGATGAGGGGGAGCGTGAGCTTGCCCTTCTCGAGGTCCTTGCCGACGCTCTTGCCGACCGTGGCCTCGCGCCCGGTGAGGTCGAGCAGATCGTCCTGCACCTGGAAGGCGACGCCCAGGTGCGTGCCGAAGCGCTGGGCCGCATCGCACGTGCCCGCGTCGGCGCCCGAGCACATGGCGCCGAGCCGGGCAGCGGCGCCGATGAGCGCGGCGGTCTTGCGTTCGACGATCTCGAAGTACGTCGGCTCGTCCAGCGAGTAGTCGTCGCGGTGGTGGAGCTGGAGGAGCTCGCCCGCGCACATGGCGACGCTGGTCTGGCCGATGAGGAGGGAGGCCTCGACCCAGTCGAGGGTCGAGCAGAGGTGGTAGGCCGCCCCGAGCAGGTAGTCGCCGAGCATCACGGCCGTCTCGTTGCCGCGAAGGTGGTTGACGGTCTGCCCGCGCCGGCGCGTGTCGGCCTCGTCGAGGACATCGTCGTGGACGAGGGTGGCCATGTGGATCATCTCGCACACGGCGCCGAGGGCGATGTGGCGGTCGGTCCAGGCGCGGGCCAGGTGGTGCGCGTCGAGGGGCGGCCGGTGCGTCGCCAGGCCCCAGGCCAGCACGAGGGTCGGGCGCAGCATCTTGCCCCGGTAACGCTCGATGTGCCGGCACAGGGCGGTGACGGGGGGAAGCTCGGAGGCCAGGTGGGCCTCGAAGCGGGCGCGGACGCGCTCGAGGCCCGCGCGCACGGCCTCCTCGACCGCCGGCGTGAGTGTGCGCTCGCCCGTCGCCCCGACCATCCGGCCCTCCATCCGACCCGGCGCCCCAGGCGCGGGATGGAACAGTAGGCGTGGGGGGGATGGGGTCTGGGGCTCAGGTGCGCCGGAGCGCCACCAGCGTCAGATCGTCGGACGCGTGCTCGCCCTGGTAGGCGGCCACGTCGCCCGCGACGGCCGCGCAGACGTCCCTGGCGGTCCGTCCGCCCAGGGTCCGGAGCAGAGCGTCGAGGCGCGGGAGCCCGTAGAGCGGCCGGTCGCCCATGCCCGCCTCGGAGACGCCATCGGTGAACGCCAGGAGCGTCTCGCCGCGCGCGAGCGTGGCCGGGGCGTCGGCCCACGCGGCGTCGGGGATGACGCCCACGAGCGGGCCCGTCGGCTCGCCCAGCACCGTGCAGCGCCCATCGGGGGCGACGATGCGCGGCTCGGGGTGGCCCGCGTTGGCGTAGACCAGCCGGCCCGAGACGACGTCGTAGATCCCGATGAACATCGTGACGAACATCGACCGCCGGTTGTCCGGCACCAGCACGCGATTCAGGCCGTCGAGCATCGCCGCCGGCGAGTCGGTCGTGCGGACCAGGTTGCGCAGGACCGTGCGCGTGACGGCCATGAACATGGCCGCGGGGATGCCCTTGCCCGAGACGTCGGCGATGGTGAAGTACAGCCGACCGCCGGGGAGGAGCTCGAAATCAAAGAAGTCGCCCGCGATGCTCCGCGCCGCGGTGTTGAGGGCGTGGAGGTCGAACTCCGGGCGCTCCGGAAACGCCGGGAATGTGGAGGGGAGGAGGGAGAGCTGGATGTCGCGCGCGATGCGCAGCTCGCCCTCGACGCGCTCGCGCGCGGCGGTGGCGGCGGTGAGGCTCTCGACGTGGCGCTTGAGCTCCTCGACCATGCGGTCGAAGCCGGCGGCCAGCTCGCCCAGCTCGTCGCGGGTGCGCGGGCCGGGCACGCGGGCGTCGAGGCGGCCGGCGCCGACCTCGCGCACGGCCGCGGCCAGGCGCGGGATGGGCCGGGCGATCCAGAAGGCCACGCCCACCACCACGCCCAGGAGCACGAGCGACCCCAGCGAGAACGCGATCAGCCGCTCGCGCAGCCGGGTGTACACCGGGCCGAGGATCGTGGCCTCGGGCGCGTGCATGGCGAAGCTCCAGCCCGTCGCCGGGATCGGCTCGAACGAGGCCAGGTGCGGGCGCTCGTCCTCCGGGCTCGCGAAGCGGGCCGCGCCGCGCTCGCCGGCGACCATGCGCCGGGCCAGCGCGTCCAGCGCGGGCTGTCGCTCGCGCGCGGCCAGGGCGAAGACGGTGGACCTCAGCAGCAGCTCCGGCTCGCTCACGGAGACGAAGGTGCCATCGCGGCTGAGGATGATCCAGCGGGCCTCGGGCAGGTCCGTGGGGGGCGTCAGGCGACGCTGGATGTCCTCCAGCAGCACATCCACGGTGGCGATGGCGGCGATCCGCCCGCCGGTGCGCACCGGGGCCGAGTAGGTCACCATCGCGGCGTTGCCCGCGCCCTCGTCGAAGTAGGGCTCGGTCCACCACGGCGCGCCCGACGCCATGGGCCGGGCGTACCACTCCCACTGCGGAAGGGTGTAGTCGTAGCCGGTGGAGAGGTCCATGGAGCGCAGGGCGCCGGCGCCGTTCCCATCGCGGCAGACGTAGGGGGCGAAGCGGGTGCGTCCGGGGGCCAGCGCCTCGGGCGCCACGGCGAAGCACGCGCCGTAGAGGTCCGGGTGGCGCGTCAGGACGGCGCGCAGCGTGGCGAAGATGGCGTCATCGGCCGGGATGCCCCCGGCCTCGGTCGCGTCGGCGATGGTGGCCGGGATGTTGGCCGCGGCGGCGAAGAAGCCGTTCAGCTCCGCCGCGCCGCGTCCGGCGATGCGCGAGAGCTCGATCTGAGCGCTGCGCAGGGCCTCGTCGCGCTGGCGGGTGTAGTCGATGCCCAGGGCGATGGCGGTGACCAGGATGTAGGGGATCCCGATCGCGAGCAGGAGCTTGAGGCGGATGGTGAGGCGCACGGGGGCATGCTACACGAGGCGGGCCCGGCTGACGCGAGGGTCGGCCCGTGTGCGCGCGGGGGCCCTTGGGCACGCCCGACTCGAGGACTCGCTGGGCGTGCCACCCGTGCCACCCGAGGCGCCGTCCCCTACTTCGCCGCGCGGGCCCACCTGATGAGCACGTCGGCCACCTCGGGCCGGCTGAACTCGGCGGGCGGGCGCTCGCCCTTGGCGAGCATGTCGCGCACGGCCGTGCCGGAGAGGTTGATGATGTCGCCCTCGATCTTGGGGAAGGTCTTGCCCGACACCATCCCGCCGTAGGACTTGCTGT
>CAYWOF010000321.1:0-4805 GCA_964459825.1 uncultured Phycisphaeraceae bacterium
GACCCGTCCCACCTGGCGATCCGGTTGGCGGCGATCCCGCCGGCGGACGTGAACGTGCCGCCCGCGATCAGGTCGCCGCCTGGGAGCACGGCGAGCGACGTGACCCAACTATTCGTTCCCCCTCCCACGCTCGACCAGCCCTGCCCGTTCCAGCGCGCAACATTGCGAGCGGGCGCCCCCGCCGCAAGGTCGAAGCTACCGCCCACCACAACATCGTGGTTCTGCGGCAACACCACGATGGCGTACACGCTCGGACCAGAACTGGGCCGGGTGACGCCAGCGCCCAACGGAGCCAGGGACTCCCCGCTCCAGCGCACGATGCCATTGACCGCCACCCCGGCGCTGTACTCGAAACGGCCGCCCACGACCACCCCCGTGTCAGGCGTCTCTGCGAACGCGAGCACCCGGTCGTTGGTGCCATTGCCGAAGGGATGCCAGAACTGCCCATCGAAGCGGGCGATCGACCGGGTCCGAAGGTCCCCGGCAAACGTGAAGTCGCCCCCCACGGTGATGGTGGCGTCCAGAAGCAGGGTCAGCGTGTTGACCTTGCCGTCCAACCCACCGCCGAGTGCCCTCCAGCCGGCACCATCCCACGCCGCGAGATTGCGGATCGGCAGACCCCCGGCCTGGGTGAATCCGCCCCCCACCGCCAGCTCGCCGGTCGGCAGCACCCGCAGCGCCTTCACCTCGTTCCAGCTGGATTGGGGGCCGGGCGTGATGCCCTCACCCAGGGCGTGCCAGGTTGCTCCATCCCAGCGCGCGATGAGGCCGATGCTCAGACCTCCGGCCTGGAGAAAATGCCCGCCGGCGATCAGGTCCCCATTCGGCAGGGTTGCCAGGGCGTTGACTCTGGCGGGGTTGCCGGTTCCGACGACAGCGCCGCTGAGGCCGGAGCCCAGAGGGCTCCAGCCGAAGCCATCCCATCGAGCGATGAGGTGGGCCTGCGACACACCGGCCGTAGTGAACAGGCCTCCGGCAATAATGTCCCCATTGGGCATGGCGGTGAGGGCCATGACCCAGTCGTTCGTTCCCACTCCCAATGGTGCCCACTCGGCGCCGTTCCAGCGTGCTATGTAGTTGGCGCTGATGCCGCCCACCGTGGAGAACATGCCTCCGACGACCAGGTGTCCGTTGGGCAGCGCGAGGATCGCGCTGACCTGACCGTTCGGATCGCCGATGGGCGTCCACTCGTCCCCCGTCCAACGCTGGAGATAGCCGGTGGAGGCGCCAAAGGGGGAGGTGGATCCGCCGCCCGCGATGAGCGCTCCGCCTGGCAGCACCGCCAGAGCGCTCGCGGCATCGCTCAACCCCGAACCGAAGGAGTGCCAGCCTGTGCCATCCCAGCGAGCCACGTACCTCGCCGGCGCACCGCCCGCCCATGTGAACGTGCCCCCGATCGCCAACTCACCATTGGGCAGGAGGACCGACGCCCACACCTTGCCGGTATTGCCCGGCGCGGCCTGCTCGGCGCTGTACAGCCAGCGCGGCTCGCACTGGCCCCGGGCCGCCCACGCCGACGCCAGCACGACCAGGATCGTGATGGGATTGCGCATGGGTCATCCTCCGCGCAAACGTACCGGTCACCGGCAGCCGAGCGCGAGCCTGGTCTGGAAGCAGATGTAGTCGCCGATGCTGAGAGAGCCGCTCGCGTCGCAGTCGGCGTAGGGCTCGCCCAGGGCGAACCGGGTCTGGAAGCACACCAGGTCGTTGACGTTCAGGACGCCCGACGCATCGCAATCGGGGTAGCAGCAGTTGGGCGGCGCCGGGCGCGACCAGCGGGCGAGGTAGGCGGAGACCTGGCCGCCGGCGGAGAGGAAACTACCGCCGGCCATGATGTCGCCATTGGGATCAACATGCAGGGCAGTCACCACGTCATCCATACCCGAGCCCAAGGCGGACCACGAGCTGCCGTTCCATCGAGCGATCGCGCTTGCGCTGGCCGTTCCCGCGGTGGCAAACGTCCCCCCGGCGATCAGATCTCCATTCGCCGCGAGTGCGAGCGAGTTCACCGTACCGCTCATGCCCTCGCCGAGGGCGTGCCAAGCCGAGCCATCCCACCGGGCGATGCGCCGAGCAGGAACACCTCCGGCAGTGTCGAACCAGCCCGCTGCAACGAGATCGCCGCTCGGCAACACCGCAAGCGCTTCAACCTGGGAGTTCATGCCTATACCGAGTTGTTGCCACGCGCTTCCATCCCACCGCGCGATGCGGTCGGCCGGTCCGCCTGCGAGCATGTAGAAGTTCCCGCCCGCGACGAGATCGCCATTGGTCATCACCGCGAGCGCATGGACCCGGCTGCTCATCCCCGCACCGAGGGGTGACCAAGTCGCACCGTTCCAACGGGCGATGTGGTTGACTGTCGTTCCATCCATCGTCGTGAAGTCCCCGCCAGCAACAAGTTCATGATTGGGGAGCAGCGTGAGTGCCCGGACTAGGGGGCTGTTTCCCCCCGCCACACCGGACCCCATCGCGACCCATGTCGCGCCGTTCCAACGGGCAATCCCTCTCGCGCTTACACTCCCGGCAGTCTCGAACATCCCGCCGGCAACGAGGTCGCCATTGGGAAGCTCGATGGCGGCGGCCACAACCGGGGTGTTCCAGTTGGCGGCGATCGTGCCTTGCATGCCAGAGCCGACTGGCCACCACGCCGAGCCGTCAAACCGCGCGATCGCATTCGCGCGAGTGCCCTCGATCATTCCAAATGCCCCGCCAGCAATCACGCCAAACCGCTCGCTCCGGGCGAGAGTGCCGAGACCCGAGTTGGTCCCGGCTCCGACGGCGGACCAGGAAACTCCCTGCCACCGAGCGATATGGGAGACCGGTTCCGCGCCTGCCCGCGTAAACGTTCCTCCCGCAAAGAGCTGGCCGCCGAAGGCAACTCCGAGCGAACGCAGCCTCTCGTTCATGCCCTCGCCAAGAGCTGACCAGCCGGTGGAATCCCACCGAGCGATGTGGCTGGCGGGGACTCCACCGGCGGTCTCGAAGCTGCCGCCCGCGATGACGACATCGCCGGGCAGCACGGCCAGTGACCAAACACTCGTATTGGCACCGCCGGCCATGCCGCTGCCCATGGCCGACCAGTGGGTGCCGTTCCACCGGGCAATCCTCCATCCGGAACTTCCACCCGCACTCGAAAAGCGGCCTCCCACCACAACATCACCGTTCGAAAGCGTCACCAGGTCGTAGACGGCGTTGTTCAGACCGGTGCCCAGGGCGGACCAGGACGTCCCGTTCCAGCGAGCGACGCGATTCGCGGGCGTCCCGCCCGCCGTCGTGAAAAACCCCCCCGCGACAAGATCGCCGTTCGGCAGCGAGTCCACTGCCCACACGGACGTGTTCATGCCAGAGCCCAAGGGCGACCACGCGGTCCCGTTCCAGCGGGCGATGCAATGTCCGGGAGAGCTGAAGCTGCCCGCGACCACCACGGACCCATCGGGTTGTCGCTTGAGCGCCATCACGGTGCCGCTCGTGCCTTGACCCCAGGTGCTCCATGTGGTCCCGTTCCACACCGCTATGTGATTGCACGGGGTAATGCCAGCGCTGGTGAAGGCTCCGCCGATGATGAGCTGGCCGTTGTCACCCGGGACGATCGCGTGGACACGCGAGTTCGGGCCGAGCCCCACACCCGCCCACTCACCGGTGACCGGATTCCATGTCGCGAGGTGGCTGACCTGAACGCTTCCGGCCAGGGTGAACTCTCCGCCCACGACCAACACCGACGACGCCGGACCACTGCCGTCCGGGTCCCACTCGACCATCGCGAGCGGCTCGTCATCCACCCCCGGCACCCCCGCCCCCGGTAGCCACTGCGGCGGGCACTGACCGCTGGCCGCGCACGCCGACGCCAGCACGACCAGGATCGTGATGGGATTGCGCATGGTTGATCCTCCGCGCGGTTTGCCCCGAGCCTACCACCGCCGGGGCGCGGGGCCAAGGAATCCCGAGGCAATCGGGGCGGAAAATCCGCGTCGTCGCGGCCGGCGCGCTGCGCCGGTTGCGACGAAGTCTCAGTTGCGCCCGGCCGGGCTCGGCCCGGCGCGGCGGCTCGCGCTTGCCGACCCTCGCGTTCGAGTGTCGGTTACCCGTCAGGTCGGTGTGTCCATCCGTCGTGTCCGTTTGGTCGGATTCAGCATCCGAGCGCGAACTTCGTCTGGAAGCAGATGTAGTCGTTGACGTTGCGGACGCCGTTGCCATCGCAGTCGGCGTAGGGGTCGCCGAGGGCGAACCTGGTCTGGAAGCAGATGTAGTCGTTGACGTTGAGCGTCGGCTGTCCGCCCGGGCCGGTGCTGCCATCGCAGTTCGCGTAGCAGGCGGTGGGGCAGCCGACCCAGCGGGCGAGGTAGGGAGTCCCGACGCCGCCCGCATCGGCGAACCAGCCGCCGACGTAGAGCCCCGCGCCGATGGGGCCCGTGAGGGAGGCGAGGGCGTAGACCCCATCGTTGCCCGACACCCCCGTGCCGAGCGACTCCCACTGCTGGCCATCCCAGCGCGCGATGCCGGGGGACATCACGGCGCCCGCCCGCTCGAACGAGCCGCCGACGTAGAGGGCCGGCCCGCGTCCGTCGTCGAAGACCGCGAGGGCGCGGACCTGGTCGTTGGGGCCGCTCCCGGCGCCGCCGCCGACATCGGACCAGGCCTGACCGTCCCAGCGCGCCAGGTTCGCCACGGATTGGCCGGCGACGAGCTGGAACTGGCCGCCGATGTAGAGGCCCGGGCCGTGGCCATCGTCGTAGACGGCCAGGGCCGCGGCGCTGGGCACGGGCCCGCCGACGGGCTGCTCGAGGCCGCCGCCGACGTCGGACCAG
>CAYWOF010000322.1:0-4802 GCA_964459825.1 uncultured Phycisphaeraceae bacterium
ATCGGCGAAGAGGAGATGCTGCGCGCCGACGAGTTCGAGCGGATCGTGGGCGGGCTGCTCCCCCGGCGCCCGGGTCGCGACCACGCCGGGCCGGCGGTCGGGGCCTCGGTCGGGCCGCCCGGCGGGGAGCGATCCATCGGGCCGGACGATGACGCCTACGCCCTCGACACCGCGCGGGCCCGGCGCCTCCTCGGCTGGCGCCCGCGTCGAAGCCTGCGCGACACGCTCCCGAAGATCGTCGCGGTCCTCAACCGGGATCCCGAGGGCTGGTACCGGGCCCACGGCCTCGAGCCGCCCCGGGTCTCGGGGGGCGCGGAACGAGGGGACGGGTCCTGAGGCTGGTGCCGCTACGTAACCGCCGGGCCAGCCTACCGGGTGGCCCCGTTCGTGAGGCTCCGGTAGGTCAGGCGCTTCCCGAGGATCGCGCCCCTCGCCCGTTCGAACCGTTCCACACGGCCACCACCCCCCCAGCGGTCAGGGATTGCCGGGCTCGTCCCGGTCGCCGGACTCTCGGACGGGCTGGCACCCGCCCGGGCCCCTCTCGCATCTTGGACCCGAGCGGGCGAGCCCGAATCGCATGAGTCGGCCGCAACCCTATCCATTACCGAACACTCCTCTCCACGACTAGTCCGTTGCTATCAAGTTGACACTTATTGATAGATCGTCTACACTCGTCGGCCAAGTATCAGTATCAATGAAATTGATAGGACTCTGACATGAGGATACCCGAACCCCCGCCGACCATCGATGCGGTCCTGACCAAGGACTCGGCGGCCCTTGGCAAGGCCTTCATGGACCCCAAGTACCGCGAAGTGCTACAGCGCGTCGAGCGGAAGTACGTCCCTTGGATCAAGGTCAAGTACATGGCTTGGGCCGAGCACCTCTCGCCCGAACTCGTCTGGGCCATGGTGAAGCTGTCTCGGATTCCGACATACCGCGCACTTCCGCTGCTGGGCACCGGTGGTGCCCGCTTGCAGTTCAACCAGCCCGACCCCGTGCAAGAGGAACTCATGCACATAGACCAGCAGCTGGCCGGGCGATTGTCAGCTGCCGACGATCAGCCCATCAGCCACGCCCAGCAAGAACGCTTCGTGATGAGCGCCCTGCGCGAGGAAGCGATAGCTTCCAGCATGCTGGAGGGGGCAGCCACCACACGGCGCGATGCCAAGGACATGTTGGTATCTGGTCGCAAGCCACGTACTACGGGCGAGCGCATGGTCATGAACAACTACCATGCTATGACCCACATCCGGGAGCATCGGGACGTTCCGCTTACACCCGAATTCGTCCTTCACATTCAATCTATCCTCACGAAGGACACTCTCGATCGGCCTGATGAGAGCGGGCGTTTTCGTACTTCGGATGATATCGTGCAGGTCACAGACCCGTTCAACAATGTCATGCACACGCCGCCACCAGCAGACGAGCTGGCCTCACGCCTCCAGATGCTCTGCGACTTTGCTAATGGTCGTTCCGGCACTGGCTTTGTCCACCCGGTGATTCGAGCCAGCGTTGTGCACTTCCAGATCGGCTTTGATCACCCATTCTGCGACGGCAATGGTCGCACCGCGCGGGCACTGTTCTATTGGGCAATGCTGCGAGCGGGGTATTGGCTGTTTGAGTATCTTCCCATCTCGCGCCTGATATACAAGGGGCCGGCAAAATACGCCGCCGCCTACCTGTATGTCGAAACCGATAGCTTTGATGTTACCTACTTCCTGTGCTACAAGGCCAAGATTATTGAGCGTGCCCGAGAGGAGCTAAGCGAGTACATAAATCGGAAGCAACAGGAAGTGCACGCCGCTCGCCGGGTATTTGAATCCGATCACCGATTGAACCACCGGCAGCGAGACGTTGTGCTGCGTATGGTTCGTAATCCGTCGCTTGTACTGACCATTCAGGAGCATCAAGTCCGGCACCATACGGCCTATGGCACCGCTCGCGCCGACCTGCTCAGCCTTGCGCAGTGGAACTACGTCAATGTTGTCCAAAACGGTAAGCGCTACGATTTTGTACGAGGGGCGAGACTGGACGCCCCCGGCACCGCCGAGCCCGGCACTGATCTCGAAGCACCGCTGTTCAGCCCGCCGTCCGAGCCACGGGCCTTACGTCGCCCCCGCCCCGCCCCCGAAGTCAAGGGGCGTCGGATGAGGGAAAGGGCCAATCCCCATTCTGGGAGGAGTTCGGGGGCGCGGGGACAAGGCGCGCGCAAAGAGGGGTGATCGGGCAGATGCGGTGGTCGTCGGTCCGCGAGCCCCCACCCACGCGCTCGTCCGGCCGCTGAACCCGGGGGGGCCCGGGGATCGGTTTCGATCGGTTCAGGGGCTTGGCGAGGAGGGCGGCAGCGTCTCGTACTCGAGCAGGTCGAACACGTCGCAGGGGGGCAACTCCCCGGCGCGCACACGGACCTTGTAGCCGTCGTCATCCCAGCGGTCGAGGATGCGGCCATCCGCGTCGAGGGTCATGGTGAAGCCCGCACTCGTGCCGACGTCGTCGTGCCATCGCAGTACCGCGTGGAGTGAGATCGACTCCGACGGGTCCCAGGTGCCCACCGCTCCGGTGACGAGCAGTCCGACGTTCAGGCTCGGGGGAACCGCGGAGATCGGGCCGAGCCAGCGGTAGAACTCGAGGGTGTCGTCCAACCGACGACCATTCGCGACGACCCACGACCCGCGCGCGACGTGTCCATCGGCGGGGCGCAAGCCGAGGACCACGGCCGGGTAGCGGTCGAGCGGGCGCGTCTGGTCCCGCTCGTCCCACCGCTGTTCGCAGTTGTACCCGGCGAGCACCAGGCGTCGCGGACCGGCGCACCAGGCCACGCTGGAGAGCGGGCCGTCGTGCCATACCTCGTACCGGAGTTGCCCCGACAGGTCGAAGATCCGCACGGCGCACGGTGAGTAGGGATCCCACGCCTGCACGGCCACGACCTCCAGACCGGGAGCGTCGGAAAAAACGTCGGCGGCCAGAACCGGTCCGACCTCGGATCCCGCCTCGCGGCGCTCGGCGTATTCGCCCGGAGGGATCAGCGGTGCTTGCTCGGTGGTCCACATCGGGTGGGATGGCCGGCTCATCCGGTAGAGACCCAGATGCCCCGGGTGCAGGTCCGCGGAAACCCCGCGGCGGGACGCGATGGCGATGGCGCGTCCGCCCCCGAGAGCGTCCGGCAGCGCCCATGTGCCGACGTGGGTCAGGCTGCCCCCGGTGCCGGGGTCCCACACGCGCAGGCGATACCCGGCTCGAGACTCCAGCAGCACGGGGCCGCCCGCCAGCGGCTGGTGCACGCGATCGGCCCGGAAGGCCAGCCAGTTCAGCGCGCCCAGGGTGGCACCGGTGACGGCCGCTCCGACCAGCAGGCAGACGGCGGTGGTGGCCGCGACGGGGTGGCGTCCGATCCAGCGCGCCAGGCGGGTCCACGGTCCCGGCGGGCGTGCGTCCACGGGCGCACCGGACAGCACGCGGCGCAGGTCGCGGGCCAGGTCGGCCGCGGACGCGTACCGGTCGTCCGGGCGTTTCGCGAGGGCCTTGAGCACCACGGCCTCGAGCGCGCGTGCCGGGCGCCGTCCCTCGGCCCGCACCGGCGCCGGCGGGCGCTCCTCGATCGCTCGCGCCGCCGCGGCCGGCGTCAGCCCGTCCAGATCGTGCGGGGGGCGCCCGCACACGAGCTCGTAGAGGATCACGCCGAGGGAGTACACATCGCTGCGGACGTCCGCATCGCCGGCCCGTCCCGCGCACTGCTCCGGGCTCATGTACGCGAGCGTGCCGAAGACGGCGCCCGCCCCGGTGTGCATCGACAGCGTGGGGGCCTCGCCCCCGGCCCAGCGGGCGATGCCGAAGTCGATGACCTTGACCCCGCCCGGCGCACCCACGAGGATGTTCGCGGGCTTGAGGTCGCGGTGGATGATGCCCTTCTGGTGGGCCGCGTGCACGGCCTCGGCGGCCTGCGCCAGCAGCTCCAGGCGATCGCCGGGCGCCAGGCGCCGCTCGCGCGCATGGCCGGTGATGGGGCGGCCGCCGGGCACCAGCTCCATCGCGATGAAGGGGACGGTGGCCGCGGCGTGCCCGCCCAGCACCAGCGCGCCCTCGCCCGCCTCCAGCACGCGCGCGATGCCGGGGTGGTCGATGCGCGCCAGCACGCGGGCCTCCTGCTCGAAGCGCCGGCGCGACTCGCCGGCGAGCAGCCACCCGTGCAGGACCTTCAGCGCGATGGGGCGGCGCGGGTGTTCCTGCTCGGCCTCGTAGACCACGCCCATGCCGCCGGAGCCGATCCGTCCGACGATGCGGTGGGCGCCGATGCGTTCGGGGATGGGGTCATCGCCCGGCGCGGCCGGTGCGCGCTCGCGCGCCGCGTCGGCCCGGGCATCGCGATCGTGCGCGGCCAGCAGGTCCTCCACGCGCCGGCGCAGGCCAACGTCCCCGTCGCAGGCTTCGCCGAGGTAGGCCCCGCGCGCCTCGGGGGCCAGGGCGCTGGCGCCCAGGAAGACCTGCCTGACGCGAGCACGCTCCGGCATCGGCCGCCTCCGGTCAGTCCTCGATGAGCTGGGCCCGCAGCCAGGCCTGGGCGTCGGCCCAGAGGCGCTCCTCGGTCGCCTTGGCGATGCCGAGCAGCCGGGCGATGTGCGCGTGGCGCAGGTTCCCCAGCAAAAGCAGGTCGTCGACGGCCGCGACCCGGCCGACCACCTGTGCGAGGCGTTCGAGCAGGTCGTGGAGGATGAACCAGGGCAGCGCGGCGAGGGGCATGGCGGGGTCGATGCCGTCGAGCGGGATCTGTCGTCGCCGGTCGCGCTTGCGCCGGTGCTGGGCCG
>CAYWOF010000323.1:0-4777 GCA_964459825.1 uncultured Phycisphaeraceae bacterium
ACGCGCCGGCCACGACCGCGGCGCCGAGGATCGCCCCCCGGGCCGCCCCCCGCACCAGACGCCCTCGCCATCGCCCGGATCGAGTCGGCATGGTCACTCGGACGAGCTATCCGTGCGCCGGACGCCCGCGGTTCACGGGGCGGCCTGCGCCGGCATCGTGGCCACGATGTTCTGCACCACCGCGTCCGTCGTCACTCCCTCCGCCTCGCCCTCGAAGTTCAGGATGATCCGGTGACGCAGCGCCGCAAGGGCCACCGCCCGAAGATCGTCCACCGCCACCGCCCCACGCCCGTCCAGCAGCGCCCGGCACTTGCCCCCCAGCACCAGCGCCTGCGCCGCCCGCGGCGACGCCCCCACGCGGACATACTGGTTCACCATCGGCGTCGCGAACTCACCCCCGCCGAAGCGCCCCTTCGGATGGGTCGCCAGCACCAGGCGCACGGCGTAATCCTGCACGTGCGGCGCGATCGCCACCCGGCGTACCAGGCGCTGGTGCTCCAGGATCCGCCCGCCGTCGAGCACCGGCGCCACCTCCGCCTCCACGCCGCCCGTCGTCCGGTTCAGGATCTCCGCCAGCTCCCCCCGCCCCGAGTACCCCACCATCAGCTTGAAGAAGAACCGGTCCAGCTGCGCCTCGGGGAGCGGATACGTCCCCTCCTGCTCGATCGGGTTCTGCGTCGCCATCACGAAGAACGGCGCCGGCAGCGGATGCGTCACCCCCGCCACCGTCACGCTCCGCTCCTGCATCGCCTCCAGCAGCGCCGACTGCGTCTTGGGCGTCGCCCGGTTGATCTCGTCGGCCAGCACGATCTGCGCGAACACCGGGCCCGGCTGGAACCGGAACTCGCGCACCTTCCTCCCGTGCTCGTCCTCCACCTCCGCGACCACGGTCGTCCCGGAGATGTCCGCCGGCATCAGGTCCGGCGTGAACTGCACCCGCGAGAACGAGAGCGACAGCGCCCGCGCCAGCGTGCGGATCAGGAGTGTCTTGCCGATCCCCGGCACCCCCTCCAGCAGCGCGTGCCCGCCGACGAACAGGCACGTGAGCACCCCCTCCACCACCTCGCCGTGCCCCACGATCGCCCGCCCGATCTGGGCACGGACCGCCGCGTAGTCCTCCTTGAACCGCGCCGCCGCGGCCCGCGCCTCCTCGCCCACCCTCGGCTCGTTGGATCGTGCGGTTTCAGCCATGCTTGCTCTCGATCGAGGCCGGAGAACGCGAAGAATACGCCCGGTCACACCCCATGGCCCGCGCCCTCACCATCCTCGACGGCCCGATGGGCACCCAGCTCCTGGCCCGTGGAGTGCCCACGCCCCTCCCGGGATGGAGCGCCCACGCCATCGAATCGCACCCCGAGGCCATCGCCGCCATCCACCGCGACTACGCCCGCGCCGGGGCCGCCGTCCACACCGCCAACACGTTCCGGGCCAGGCGCCGCACGTTCCCGCTCGCGTGGCGCGAGCTCGCCGCGCGCGCCGTCCGCCTCGCCCGCCGGAGCGTCCCCCCCGGGCACCGCATCGCCGGCTCGATCGCCCCGCTCGAGGACTGCTACCGCCCGGACCTCAGCCCCGCCTGGTCCGACCCTCGCGCCGTCCGCGAGGAGCACCGCGAACTCGCCCAAGTGCTCGCCGGCTACGACGACCCGGGCGCCCGGTGCGACCTCCTCCTCTGCGAGACCTTCCCCCACCCCGGGGAGGCCCTCATCGCCGCCGAGCAGGCCCTCGCCACCGGCCTCGAGACCTGGCTCGCCCTCACGCCCGGTCCGGACGCCGACCTCCTCGCACCCGTCGTGCTCGCCCGCACCGCCGCCGAGGCCTGCCGGCGCGGCGTCAGCGCCGCCCTCGTCAACTGCGCCCCGGCCACCCGCACCCTGGAGTTCGTCCGAGCCCTCGCCGAAGAACTCGCACCCCTCGCGATCCCCTTCGGCGCCTACGCCAACGCGGGAAGACCGAACGACCGCGTCGGCTGGACCGACCCCGACCCCGACCCCGATGGGCCGCGCCGCTACGCCGACCTCGCCCAGGAGTGGATCGACGCGGGTGCCACGATCATCGGCTCCTGCTGCGGCACCGGCCCGGCCCACATCGCCGAGCTCGCCCGCCGCCTCGGCGGGCCCCCCACAACCACCGGTCCTCTTGCGCTCTGATTGCGCTCTGATTTGCGCTTTGCGGTTTGCGCTTTGCGATTTGCTATTTGCGATTTGCCATGAGCGCCACCAGCACATCCAGCCCGCGCTCCAGCGTCCGCTCGTCCGTCGCGTAGCTCACGCGCACGTGCGTGTCGCGCGTCGAGAACGCCTTCCCCGGCACCACCAGGACGCTCCGCTCCACGCACCGCTCCAGGAACGCCGAGCCCGTCTGCCCCTCGGGCACGCGCGGGAAGACGTAGAACGCCCCGCCCGGCGTCGCCACCTCCGTCACGCTCCGCAGCCGCTCGATCACCATGTTCCGACGCCGCTCGTACGCCGCCACCGCCCCGCTCATGTCCACGTCCAGCGACGCCGCGGCCCCCTCCTGCAGCGGCGTGGGCGCGCACACGTACGTGTACTGCTGCAGCTTGGTCATCTCCTCCACCAGCGCCGGCGGCCCCGCCACGTACCCCAGTCGCCAACCCGTCACGCCATAGGTCTTCCCGAACCCCCGCACCAGCAGAACGCACTCGCTCGCACCCTCCAGCCGCGCCGGGCTGGGGCAGCACGGCGCGCCGCCCGGCGTCCGGTCCGTCCGCGCCTCGCCGTAGGTGAAGATGTCGTAGATCTCGTCCGACACCAGCACGATCCCCCGGCGCCGGCACAGGTCCAGCAGGTCCGCCATCTCCGCCCGGGTCAGCACCACCCCCGCCGGGTTGCTCGGCGAGTTCACCAGCACCAGCTTCGTCCGCGAGGTGATCAGCGGCTCCACCCGCGCCGCCGTCATGCGGAAGTCCGGGTACGTGTCGCAGCACACGGCCCGCCCGCCGCACAGCGTCGCCAGGTGCGGGTACGCCACGAAGTAGGGGTCGGGGATGATCGCCTCATCGCCCGGACCCATCAGCGCCAGCATCGCCAGCGCGATGCCCCCGGAAGTGCCCGACGTCACCAGCAGCCCCGCCTCGGCCCCGGCCCCCTCCACCCGCCACCCCACATCCTCCGCGATGTGACGCGCCAGCCGCTCCCGCAGCGCCCCGATCCCCCGCGTGAGCGCGTACCCGTTCCGGTCCCCCTCGATGGCCCGCACCGCCGCGCGCTTCACCACCTCGGGCACCGGGAAGTCCGGCTGCCCGATCGACAGGTTGATCGGCTCCTTGAGCCTCGCCCCCCGCTCGAAGACCTGCCGGATCCCCGACCCGTTGATCGCCCGGGCCCGTTCAGACACGAGTCTCGAGAAGTCCATGGGCTCCCTCGCCCCCGCGCCCCGCGTCACACCTTCGGGATCAGCGTCTTGGGCAGGCCCAGCGCCTTGGGCTTCTTGGGGTCGAGACGCTTGTCCTGCGTCAGGCGCCCGATCCGCTCCGCGCGGGTCATGACGCTCCGCTTGGCCCCCAGCCCACCCGTCGACTTCAGCGATCGATCCATGCTCATGCGTCTACCCCATCCACCCCAAACCCGAAACCCCAAACCCGCGACCGGCTCCCCATCTCGTGGAACAGGCGTCCCGCCTGTGACCGCACGCCTCTCCTCCCCCAAACCCGAAACCCCGACCCGCGACCCCCTCCTAAGGCACGTACTTCTCCCACTGCGTCCGCGAGAAGTCGCTCCCGCCGCCGTGCTCCTCCACCCAGACCCGGCCCAGCCGGCCGACCTGCGCCACCAGCGCCTCGCGCTCCGCCTGCCGGGCCCGGAACTCGTTCGACCCGATCCCGCCCCCCTCCAGCACGTACACCGTGAACCGGGCCGGATTGTTCGCCCCAGACCCCGACCGATCAACCCGGCGAACCGCGATCGCCTTCACCCCGTTGGCCGTCAGAAACTCGGCCGCCTCCCACGCCGACGCCTCATCCAGCGTCGCCACGGCCAGGTAGTTCCGCCCCGCCACCCGCCCATCCGAGCCCGCGGCCGGCTGTTCGACCACCGTCCCCGGGTCCGGCATCACGCCCACACCCCCCGCTCCGGACGCCTCCGCCGCCGGAGCCGCCGTCGTGCCCAGCAGGCTCGGGTTGACCGGAAGGCCCTCGACAAGCGGATCCCGCGGCGGCCCGCCCCCCGCATCCAGGTTCCGCACCCACTCCCCCCGCTCCCGGTCGCGCCCCAGCGAGTACGCCGCGGCCCAGACCACGATCACCAGCACGACCACCCCGGCCAGCCCGAGCCAGACCGCCGCCATCGAGGTGCTCACCCGCCGCCCGGGATCGAGCACGGCGGGACGCCCCCGCGTCCGCGCCCACGACCGCTCCCCCCCACCATCCCCGCCCTCCGCCGGCGCCGGCCGACTCTCGACCACCCGCGGCGCGACCGGCGCCACGGCCTTGACCTCCACCACCGGCTTGGCGGGACTCACCGGCCCGGGTGGCGCCGCGCGCGCCGGAGCGCCCCCAGCGGTCGGCGCCGCGGCACCGGACGGATCACGCCGGGACCCTCCCCCCGACCTGCCGACAAGCTCGAACAACGCTGGAGTCGATCGCCCGCCCGCCATGGCGAGGCATTGTACCGACTCGTTCCAACCCCCGCATCCCGCCCTCCGCCCCTTCGCCCCTTTGCCCCTCCGCCCCTTCGCCCCTTTGCCCCTTTGCCCCTTTGCCCCTCCGCCCGGGTGTAGTCCAAGATCGTGGCAGTTGGGGGTGAGGGAGCCGATAGCAGGG
>CAYWOF010000324.1:0-2845 GCA_964459825.1 uncultured Phycisphaeraceae bacterium
GCCGTTCTCGTTCCCGGCTCAGCCGCCGGACTCGGCGGCCACCGGCTGGGCGCGGGTCCGGGCGGTGAGCCACTGGTCCACCGCGATCACGACGGCCTTGTAGTACTCCCCTGCGGCCAGGGGCGCATCGCCGCCCTTGAGGCCGTTGATGAGCACGCTGAACGCCACGCGGCGGCCCGATCCCGGTTCGGTGAGATAGCCGGACAGGCAGCGCACGCCATCGAGGAGGCCGCTCTTGGCCCGGAGCTCGTTCCGCAGGTCGCCGGGACCGAACCGGCGACGCAGGGTGCCCTGCCCCGTGCCGGCCAGCGAGGCGACGAAGGCGTCGCCGCATCGGCGATCCCGGGCGATGTGACCCAGCCACGCCGTCAGGGTTTCCGCCGAGACGCGGTTGTCGCGCGAGAGGCCCGAGCCGTCGCTCACGACCGTGGACGCGGCGTGCTCGGGGCCGAGGGCCTGTGTCAGGGTCATGCGGACCACCGAGGCACCGTTGGTCCAGGAGCCGGGCTCGCCCGTGACCTCGTGCCCGACGCGTTTCAGGAGCGATTCGGCGTACAGGTTCTGGGAGTCCGTGTTGCACCGGGCGACGATGTCCTCGAGCGTCGTCGTGACGACGGCGATCGAACGCCCGGCGGGAACCGCCTCGGTCACCGGGGGCGTGCGCACCGCGCGGATCGCGGCGGCCAGGTCGGCGCGTGACGGAGGGGCGCCGGCGCGCGAGGCGGGGGCCTCGCCCACCCGCACGCCCGCCCGGAGCAGCGCCTCGACCAGCACCTGGGCGCACAGACCCGCCGGGTCGTGGACGGTCGCGTCCACCTGGGCCCGGTCCCCGACATCGCCCAGGACCGTGAACCGGTTGGTCCCGGGGTCGCGCCGGACGGAGACGCCGACCTCCCGGCCCGGCACCGTCCGGGCCTTCATCTCCAGCTCCAGCCACCACGCGCCCGGCTCGAGCGTGATCACGGGCGCCCCGCCCACCCCCTGGGGCGCCGGCGCGGCGAAGATCGACAGCACGTTGAGGTGGAAGTTCAGGCCCGAGACCTGCGCGCAGTACCGGTTGACCAGCTGGTCCGCGGGCCACCCGGGGTGGATCCACTCGCGATCGAAGATCCGATCGTCCACGATGACCTCGGACACCGCGGTGATCCCGGCGGCGGCGACCGCGCCCGCGAGCGAGTCCACGAGGGCTCGGACCGTCAGCGGCGGGGCCATGCGCTCCAGGAGCGCCGGGTCCGCCAGCGCCGGATCGCCCGACCCGCGCACGATCAGGCGATCGCCATCGATCGCGACCTCGGTCCGAAACACAAAGTCGGGCCCCAGCACGAGATAGGCCGTGCCGGTCGTCAGCAGCTTCATGTTGGACGCCGGGACCAGGGGGGTCGTGCCCCCTCGATCCGCCAGCACGTCACCGGTGCCCAGATCGACGATGCTGATACCGATTTCCGCGTCCCCCACGCGCGAGATGGAGAGGAGCCCCTCGAGCCGGTCGTTGAGGGGCTGGGCTTCGACGCCGGCCGTTCCCGCGAGGGCGACGCAGAGAGCAGCCAGCCCGCGATACCCGGCGGTCCTCATAGCGGATCGAACGGTGAGCAATCCGGTCTCTCCTCGCACGTCGATGATGAAGCGGGGCCAGCGCCCGTCCGAGGAAACGGATCGGCGATCGACCGGGGCCCACTATAACGGAAGGCGACCGGAGGCGTCAGGCCGGCGCGGGCGAAAGGGCCTGGTGCTTGCGGCGCACCACCTCGAACAGTTCGTCGAACGCCGCCTTGGCGCCGACGTCCCAGCGGGCCCAGAACACGCCCTCCACGCGGGGCGCGAAGGTGATCCCGTCCCGGACGTATCGGGAGAGGCGCTTGACGGGCAGAGCAGAGACCATCTCCGTGGTCAGCGGCACCGCGAGTTGGAACCGCCCGGGCTGGGGGATCAGATAGGCCAGACTGCCCCCGGATTCCGGTCCCGTCGAGCCGTAGAGGACCGTCCAACGCCAGGGAATGCCCATCCAGACAACCGACTCCCCAACGCCCTCCATGCTCAGGAACGACTTTCGCGCATGGTCGAAGATGTGGGCGTTAACCCGATCCAGTCCATCGCGCAGCGATTGTATGGCAGGCGTTCGGTATCGATCCTGCCACGCCTGGCGAGTCTGGACGTACATCCGCGGCATTCGACTCATTCCTCAGCCTTGACGGCCCCCGAAACGCGGGATCGGCTACCATTATTTAACCCAAGCCCCATCAGGGTTTCCAGTCGGCGGCAGTATTCCGTTTTTGGCCCCGTTCCGGGCCGGCAGAGGTGCATGGCATGGCGACCCCGACCAGGCAACCCCTCTCTCCACCGGAGCCCCAGGAGCGCCCTCCGGGACAAGCCGTGACCGGCGTGATCCTCGTCGTCGATGACAACGAGCAGAATCTCGAACTCCTCCAGGCCTACCTCGAGGACCTGGACTGCCCGATCCGGACCGCGCGCGATGGGCTGGAGGCCTTGGCCAGCGTCGACGCAGGAGAACCGGACATCGTCATCCTGGACGTGATGATGCCCCGGATGAGCGGCTTCCAGGCGTGCGCCAGGCTCAAGGCGGGGCCCAAGACCCGGGACATCCCCATCATCATGGTCACCGCCCTGAACGAGGTGGGTGACGTCGAGCGGGCCGTGGAATCCGGGGCGGATGACTTCCTGACCAAGCCGGTGAACAAGCTGGAACTGCTCACGCGGGTCCGGTCCCTGCTCCGACTCCCCGCGCCGCGCCGGTCGCTCCTGACGCTCGCCCTCGTTGTGATCCCGATCCTGGCGGCGGGAGACCACCGGTCGGGCAGAGCGTAGTCGCGGCGGGTTCGGCGCGAGG
>CAYWOF010000324.1:2855-4774 GCA_964459825.1 uncultured Phycisphaeraceae bacterium
CGACCGGACTCTGGAAGAGGTCCGGCGCCTCGAGGCCGAGGGCGACTCCGGGGCGGTCAAGCCGTAGACGACCCCGGATCGGCGCCACGGTACACTCCCGGACGAACGGTCCGGCCCCACCCCACCCGGCCCTGTTTCGCCGGCGCGCGGTTTGTTCCGGCGCTGGGCTCGAGCCCGACTCCCCTCGCCGCGCATGTCGCTCCTGACGCTCGCCCTCGTTGTGATCGCGATCCTGGCGGCGGGATACCTGCTGTACGGCGCCTTCATCGCGCGCCAGTACCGGCTCGACGACGCCCGCGTGACGCCCGCGACGGAACGCAATGACGGCGTGGACTTCGTGCCCACGCGCCCGTTCTACCTGATGGGCCAGCACCTCTCGGCGATCGCCGCGGCGGGCCCCATCGCGGGACCGATCCTGGCGTGCGCGGCCTTCGGATGGCTGCCCTGCATCCTCTGGATCGCGGTGGGGGTGGTGTTCATCGGGGCGGTGCACGATTTCTCGGCGTTGATCGCCTCGGTGCGCCACGGAGCGCACTCCATCGCCGAGCTGGCCCGCGAGAACCTCGGGCGCCGGGCGTGGATCGCGCTGACCGCGTTCATCTGGCTGGCCCTCCTGTACGTCATCGTCGCGTTCACCCAGATCACGGCCGACTCGTTCGTCGGACGAGCCGAGGAGCTGTCCGGCCTCGGCACGACCTTCAACAAGGGCGGGGCCGTGGCCGCGGCGAGCGCCCTCTACCTGGCCCTGGCGCTGGTCATGGGGGTCGTCCAGCGCACCCTCCGGCCCCCGATGTGGCTGCTGACGGCGGTCTTCGTTCCCGCGACGCTCGGGTGCGTGTGGGCGGGCACGGCGCTCGACGACGTGCTGAACCTGCCGGTGCGCACCTGGTTCTTGATCATCCTGGCGTATTGCTTCATCGCCTCCATGCTCCCGATGTGGCTTCTCCAGCAACCCCGAGGCTTCCTCGGCGGGTTCGTGCTGTACATGGCGCTGGCCGTCGGCGTGTTCGGCGTCCTTCTCGGGGGGTACCGCATCCAGCAGCCGGCCCTGACGGAGGCGGCCCGGGCGACGCTCAATCCGCTGGCCGCGCTCCGGCTGGGAGACGGCGCGACGGCCCCGCCGATCACGGGCCTGCTTCTGCCCTTCCTGTTCGTCACCATCGCGTGCGGGGCGTGCTCGGGGTTCCACGGCCTCATCTGCGGCGGGACCACCAGCAAGCAGATCGCGCGCGAGTCCCACTGCAAGCCGATCGGCTTCGGCGCCATGCTCCTCGAGGGCTTCGTGGCCCTCATCGCCCTGGCCACGATCATGATCCTGACCCCCGAGCAGGCCAGGGGACAGCCCGCGGCGCGCATCTACGGCGACGGCCTGGCCTCGTTCCTCAGCCTCCTGCTGGGGAAAGGGGCCTTCGTCTTCTGCGCCACCTTCGGCGCGATGGCCTTCTCGACCTTCGTCTTCGACACGCTCGACGTCTCCACCCGCCTGGGGCGCTACCTGCTCCAGGAGCTCTTCGGAACCCCCGGCAGGATCGGTGGGGCCATCGCGGCCGGCGCCACGGCCGGCGTGCCGCTCATCATGCTCCTGGCGGCCGATCCGGCGTCGTACCGCCTGTTCTGGACGCTCTTCGGCACGTCGAACCAGCTCCTGGCCGCGATGACGCTGCTGGGTGTGACGGTCTGGCTCCACCGATCCGGGCGCCGGTGCTGGTACACGCTCCTGCCCATGCTCTTCGTCATGACCATCACGGTCTGGGCCCTGCTCATCCAGGCGTTCGTCGGCGTGCGCGACGCCCGCGCGGGCGCCTGGCGAACCGCGTCGGGCGACCTCAACCCGGCGGTCCTCAACGGGGCCGTCGCCACCGTGCTGCTGGTGCTCGCGGGCGCGTTCGTGCTCGAGGCCATTCGGGCGGTACGATCGC
>CAYWOF010000325.1:0-2720 GCA_964459825.1 uncultured Phycisphaeraceae bacterium
CCAGCGTCGCGTCGGCGACCGAGGCCCCCACCCCCAGCGCGAGCTGCTGCCCCGTCCGCAGGTTGACCAGGTAGGCCGCCAGGCCCAGGCGCCGGCTGATCGTCACGCCCGTGAGCTTCCAGTCGCCATACGGCGGCGGGACGTGTCCGAGCGAGTCGGGCGGCACCGTGGACGGCTCGTTGCGAGTGATCACCGTCGGCTCGGGGAGGGGCGGCGGCTCGCGGAAGGGGTTCTTCCGCACCACCGGCTCCCAGATCAGCGCCACGGCCTCGCCGAGCGCCACACCCTGGGGCTGCGGCGCATCGGACGCCACCAGATTCGGAATGAAGAGCGACTCGAGCCCGAGGCGCAGCTCGAAGAGATCCGAGTTCCCGCCCGCGGGCTTGATGCTCAGGCTGGGCACCCGGTGGATCCACGGTTGCGCCTGGATCGTGGCCGCGGCCCGGATAACCTGGTCGAGGGATCCGGTTCCCTTGAGCTCCCCGGCGATCACGTGGAAATCCACCTGCTTGCTCAGCCCTCGGATCTTCGTCTTGTCCGCCGGGCTCTCGACGGGCTTGGGGTCGGACGTGCTGACGCGGATGTCCATCAGCCCGCAGCTGCTGGCCAGGGCGTTGGTCGTGTCCCGGAAGCGGCTGTCGGCGATCGTCTGCGTGGCCCCCAGCGTGGTCGCCGCGATCTCCCGGAGACGGTCGCCGACCCGCTTGCCCTGTTCGAGGGCCGTGGTGCGCGCGCCGATGACCCGGTCGGCCTCGTCGAGCTGTCGCCGCAGCTCGGCGCTGGGCAGGCCGTAGAGGACCGTGTACGCGACCACCAGGGCGGCCACGCCGGCCCCGGCCAGGACCCATCGCCCCAGACGACGCCCGTTCATCGGCTCACCTCCGCCGGGGCCGCCGGGCTCGCCCCGCCCGTCGGGGAGAGGGCGCTCGTGTCGAGGTCGAAGCTGAACCGGTCGGGGACGTCCGCCCCCTTGCTGTCCACCTTGTAGAGCTGGGAGTTGACCAGCCGGGTCCGAAGCTCGTTGGCGACCTCCCGCTCGGTCACCTTGCCCGTGAGGGCGAAGTGCATCCGCGTCTGCAGGGCCCACTTGCCGTCGGTGTAGGAAGTCTCCGGCTCCTTCCCGGCTTCCACCCGCGCCGGGGTGAACGCGATCCCCGCGCTCAGGTCCCCGCTGAACACGTCGAGCTGCAGGAGCCTCGGGTCCGGCATCTGGTCGCTGATCCACCGAAGGTGTCCCAGCCAGTCCGGCTGGGCCTTGATCCACTGCTCCAAGTGGCGCAGCCGGGCGTCCTGGAGCAGGTGGTCCGTGTACTCCCGGTCGAGGGCGTCGGCGCGTGCCCGCGCCTTGCCCAGCTCCGTCCGGAGCGTGTTGAGCCGGGCGTCGGCGCCGAGGTAGCCCGCCCCCGAGAGCAGGATGAGCGCCAGCACCCCGAGGAGCACACGCTGGCGCCGGATCGCCGCCCGATCCGGGGCTCGGCGCGGATGGCAGAAGTCCAGCATCGCCCGGCCGAGCACCGGTTCGGCCAGGAGCCCGACCAGCGGGCCGAGCAGCAAACGCTCCTCCGCCGACATCGCACGTGGCATCTCCACGGCCGTCGGTATCGCCACCAGCTCGAAGGGCATCTCCAGGGCCTCGCCGCACCGGGCCGCGATCTCGCGGGCCAGCGGCCCCTCCCCCGGCACGGCCAGGCCGTCCACCTCGGTCGCTTCCTGACCGACGCGGAAGGCCATCCAGGTCCGCTTGGCCTCCACCGCGACCCGCTGGACGAAGGCGGGATCCGGCTCGCCCGCGTCGGGGGTGGGCGCGCCGAGGTCGGCCGACCGGGCGAACACGAGCTGGCCCTCGTCAACCACCACGAACTCCACCGATCCCAGGCCCAGCGCAACCCCGAGGAGCGGACCCGCGTGCCGCTGCGACGCTCCGGCCAGCAGCGCGGCCACCCCGCTGGCTCGCAGGCCGATCCGGTCGATCCGGCGTCCCATCGCCTCCGCCACGTCGCGGAACCACTCCAGGCGGTCACCGGGGAGCGCTCCGGCCATCAGCGAGATGGTCGGCGCCGGGCCCGGCGTCCCGGCAGGGCCGCCGCCCTCGATGGGAACGTAGTCGATCGCGCTCCCATCCACCGCCATGGTGAGCTGGCGGGCCATCTGGAGGCGCACCATTCCGGCGAGGTCGCCCTCGTTGGACTGTTCGGGCCGGGGAAAGGACAGTCGCTTGAGCACAACGTCGCCGCGCGCCAGCGCGAAGACCACCCGCGTGCGCGGGAAGCCCCGCCGGTCGAGCTCCTGGCCAATCCAGGTTCCCAACGCCTTGGCGTCCCGCGCATCCACGCTCGCCGGCACCGAGTCCACCAGGCCGGCCCTGACGGTCACCCGATCCGGACCCACGGTCGCACAGACCGCGCAGAGCCGGTCCTGCTCCAGTCCGATCGCCGTGACGGTCTTGCCCACATTCATGGCGAACCTCCGCCGGCTGGTTTCCCGCTCGTCCACCGTCCCATTCGTCGGTCCACACCCGGGGCGGGCATCACCGAGTCGCCGTCGCGCCCGCGCCCTTCCGGCCGGTCCGCCGGGAGGGGCTCTGAGGCCTCATCCGGCACGGGCGACGTGTCCGGGGGCGGCTCCTCGAAGACCGGGTCCATGTCGAACAGCGGCGGACCATCCTCGGGGGCGGCCCCGGGCGAGGGCGAATTCGACGGGCTGCCAGGACTCCGAGTGGC
>CAYWOF010000325.1:2730-4742 GCA_964459825.1 uncultured Phycisphaeraceae bacterium
TCGGGCCGACTCCCCCGCCTCGGCCGCCAACTGGCGCTGGATCAACCGGGCCGCATCCAGGATGGTCACGTCCCGCAGGTAGGCCGCCCGAGGCCGCTCCGAGGCCACATCGATCACCGCCTCGACGATCAGGCGCCCCTCGGCGACCTCCCCTCCAGCGCGGCCCGAATCCCGCACGAGGGCGGCCTCGACCCGCACCCGCCACTGCATGGAGCGCGTGGTCAGGTGGTCCACGGCCCGTTCGAACTCCTCGGGCGTCAGAATCTGCTCCAGCACGGGCCAGACCACGGTCAAGCGCTGCTCCGCATCCAGCCGACCGCGGGCGCGCACGATCGCCGCGGCCGCATCCTGATCCACGCCCGGGATCGTCGCCAGCACGGATGCGGGCGCGGTCGTGAGATCCACCAGTCCCACCACGTACGGGTCGGGCGAGGTCGTGAAGGCGTCGAGGACCTGCACCCAGTCCTCCGCCCCGATGCCCATGCGACGCATGACCGCGACGAAGTCCGAGGGCTTCTTGAACTCCTGGCCGCCCTTCATGATCTCCTCGACCGCATCGGCCACACCCGCATCAAACCGGTCCCCGATGGCCTTGCGGACCTCGTCGGACCACGGCAGGTTGAGGTTGATCCGCATCTCGCCGGCGTGATCGCTCCCGCCCTCCCCCAGCCCCAGCTGGATCGAGGGGTCCGCGCCGAACACGGTCAGCGAGCCGAGCAGCCCCTCGACCGGGAGCGGTTCATCCCCGGCCCCCGCCGTCTCCCCCGCTCCCTCGCCCGCGCCGTACAGCAGGTCCGACGTGACGCCCTCGACCCGCACGAGCTCCTCCGCGCTGGCGAACGGGCGCCGCGTGCGCGCCGAGACGATCCGGCCGGCGAGTCCCTCATCGATCGGTTCCAGGCGCTCCAGCATCTCCGCGGTCGCGGTGTTGAGGCCCAACTTGCCGCCCTCGCTCCGGACGATCGGATCGCCGCCGTCCCCTCCCTCCTCCGACACGAACGGGAGCAGACGCACAACGCCCGCTTCGCCCCCCGGTTCTCGGTAGAGCTCCCACTCGCCGGTCAAAGCCGGGGCCTGGCCGCGCAGCAGCTCCTCCCGCTGCCCGGCAAGCTCCGACATGACCGCCTGGACGCCCGACCACGCCAGGGCGCGAAGCCGGTCGCGGCGCACGGTGGCCCGGGCCGCCTCCACCTCCGACGAGGCCGCCTGCATGGCGCCCGCCCCCAGGAGCGCGGCGATCGCGATGACCACGAGCACCGCGAAGATCATCATCCCCCTTCGGGGGCGGCGCGCCCGGATCATCGCACCCCCTCCTTCCAGGCGGAAACCGGCCCGTCCGGAACCACGATGATCCGGCGACGATCCGGCTCACGGAGGGGAACAGCCTCGACCGGTTCCTCGGAGTTCAAGCCGGGCCAGTCCTCCCCCATGTCCCCGTCAACTTCGGTGGTGGCCGCGGCCGCCGCGCCGGCCGGCACGGCGGCGCCGGCGGTCGAGCCATCGCCAAACCACAGGCAGACTTCCACCGCCACCGGAAGGGCGTCCGCCGCGGCGCTGTCGAAGCTCGCGACCCACGATCGACCATCGAAGTACCGGAGTCGCACGCGCTCGACGTGATCGGAGACCGTCTCGACGGTGGCCTCCGTGCCGGCGTCGTCCATCCAGGTCCGGGCCGTCAACGCCCGCGCGCTGGCGTCGAAGCGGATCTCCCACCCCATCCGGTCGCCCAGCTGCGCGTCCGCCGCGCCGGTGGGCACGGGCACCACCCGGCTCAGAACGCGCAGGCTCGTCGGCGTGCCCTGGATCCCCCCCGCCCCGGCCCCATCGCCCGCCATCGCACCCAGCAGCCCGGCCTCCAGCCGGTCGAGCACCGCGCCCCCGGCCGAGAGGTCCGACGCGAGGGTGTCGATGCGCGCACGCTGACCGACCAGGCGCAGCAGGAACGCGAACAGCAGCCCGGCCAGCAGCGCGACGATCGCGAGCGCCAGCAGCACCTCGAGCAGCGTGAAGGC
>CAYWOF010000326.1:0-4727 GCA_964459825.1 uncultured Phycisphaeraceae bacterium
GGGGGCACGCCCCGGTTCGTCACGCTCCGCCCGCCCGATGCCGCGAACGGTGGGGGGGTGATCACGGCGCCGTTCACGCTCGACGAGTCCGAGCTGCGCCGAGCGTTCACGGCCGGCGGGCGACCTCCGCGCGCCATCGTCATCAACACCCCGCACAACCCCACCGGCAAGGTCCTCACCCGCGCCGAGCTCGACCTGATCGCGCGCCTGTGCCTCGAGCACGACGTGCTCGCCATCACCGACGAGGTCTACGAGCACCTCGTCTACGAGCCGGCCCTCCCGCACGTCCGGCTCGCCACGCTCCCGGGCATGGCCGATCGCACGGTCACGCTCTCGAGCCTCGGTAAGACCTTCAGCGTCACCGGCTGGAAGATCGGCTGGGCCATCGCCGCGCCCGACCTCATCAAGGGCATCCGCGCCGCCCACCAGTTCCTCACGTTCGCGACCGCGACGCCCCTCCAGCACGCCGCCGCGGCCGCCCTGACCACCGGCGACCCCTACATCGCCTCGCTCGTCGCCCAGTACCGTCAATCCCGCGACTTCCTCGGCCAGGGGCTGTCGCGCATCGGCTTCCGCGTCTTCCAGCCCGCCGGCACGTACTTCATCATGGCCGACCACACCCCCGTCAGCCGCGGCATGAGCGATGTCGAGTTCTGCAGGTACCTGCCCGAGCAGCTCGGCGTGGCGGCCATCCCCCCCAGCGTCTTCTACGCCGACCCCGCGAACGGACGCGCCCTCATCCGCTTCGCGTTCTGCAAGCGCCCCGAGACCCTGCGCGAGGCCATCACGCGCCTCGAGCGCCTCCGCCCCTGACCACGCACTTCCCTCCAATCCGCGTTCATCCGCGTCGATCCGCGGCTCTTCTCTCCGTGTCTCCCGCTCCTGGTAGCCTACGCGCATGATCAGTCGCCTTGGCCTCGCGATCAGCGCCGTCTTCCGGCGCATCGTCCCCGATCCCTTCGTCATCGCCATCCTGCTGACGGCCCTCACCGCCTTGCTCGCCCTCGCGGTGGGGTTCCCGGCGCCGCCCGGCGCCCCGCGCGCCATTCTCGCCGATCGCTTCGCGCGACTCGGCGACGCCTGGGGCGCCGGCATCTGGGACCTCCTCAAGTTCGGCATGCAGATGTGCCTCATCCTCGTCACGGGGCACGCCCTCGCCTCCAGCCGGCCCGTCGCCCACCTCCTCCGGTCCCTCGCACGCCTCCCGCGCACCGGCGCCCAGGCCGCGGCCCTCGTCGCCCTCGTCGCCTGCCTCGCCGGAGTCCTGAACTGGGGACTGGGCCTCATCGTCGGCGCGATCCTCGCCCGCGATGCCGGGCGCGAGGCGGCGCGACGCGGCATTCCCGTGCATTTCCCCCTCCTGGCGGCCGCGGGCTACATGGGACTGCTCGTCTTCCACGGCGGGCTCTCGGGCTCGGCCCCGCTGGCCATGTCCACCTACGACAACGCCAAGGCCGTGCTCCGCCCCGAGCACCTGGCCCCGCTCAACGGCCAGGGCATCGGCCTGGATCGAACCCTCGGCTCCACGTTGAACCTCGTCGTCACCGGCGGGATGGTCGCCGGCCTTCCCCTGCTCTTCCTCCTGCTCGCGCCACGCCGGGCCCAGGACTGCCGGCCGTTCGCCGAGTTCGGCGATGTGGGAGTGGCCCTCGAAGCCGAGGCCGAGCCGGCGCCCGCGGCGCCGGCCGGGGCGGTCCCCGCGTGGCTGGAGCGGACGCCTCCGGTCGTCTGGCTGCTCGGCCTGGCCCTGGCCCTCTCGGTCATCCGGCACGTGACGATCCACGGCCCGGCGCGCATCGGCTTCGACCAGGTCAACGCCCTCATGTTCGCCCTCGGCCTGCTCTGCCACGGCTCCGCCCGCTCGTACCTCCGCGCGCTCGACGACGCCGCCGCCGGGTGCGCCGGCATCATCGTCCAGTTCCCCATCTACGCGGGGATCATGGCCATGATGTCCGCCTCCGGCCTGACCCGGATGTTCGCCGAGGGGATCACCTCCGCCGCGACCGCCGACACGCTGCCCGCCCTCACGTTCCTCGCGGCCACGCTCGTGGGCCTCTTCGTGCCCTCGGGCGGCGCGCAGTGGAGCATCCAGGGGCCGGTGGCGCTGGAGAGCGCCGCCCGCCACGGCGTGGACTTCGGCCCGATGGTCATGGCCGTCGGATACGGCGACGAACTCGCCAACATGCTCCAGCCCTTCTGGGCCCTGCCGCTCCTGGCCATCACCGGCGTCAAGGCCCGCGACATCGTCGGCTACACCGCGATCGCGATGGCGGCGGCCGGACTCTGGATGGGGCTCGGGTTGCTCCTGGTCTGAACCCGCTCAGGGTGTCGGCGAAGAGCCGAAGAACCAGGCGAAGCTCGCCAGCGCGAGCGCCGCCACCACGTACACGCCCAGGATCAAGAGGTGCCAGATCACGCTGATCATCCCGCAGATTCGGCCGGCGTTGGTCAGCCCGCGCCCCGAGGGGTCCATCCGCCCCGTGTCCATCTCCCGCAGGTCGGCGCTCCCCATGGACCACGCGATGACGCCGAAGATCCACCCCGCGCACTGGAACACCAGCGACGGAATCCCCAGCACGAGGACCGTGGTGCCCCGGTGTGGCCTCTGCATGACCTGGCCGGGCGGTACGGGCGGATGGGGCAGCATGGCTTGGCTCCGGGACGGGCCGAACGCCGGCCGAGCACGACAAGGTACCCGCCCGCCGAGGCCGATGTCAAAGACCGGAATCCCCGGCCCGACGCTACGCTCGATCGATGCCCGCCCCGAGGTTCGAGGACCACGCCGCCCACCTCCGCGCGATCTTCGATGGCGCCCTCAGGGCGGCGAGCCCCTGGGATGCGCTCGTCCGCCACCTGCCCGCGTGGGACTTCACACCCCCCGTTCACATCGTCGGCGCGGGGAAGGCCGCGCTCGAGATGGCCCACGCCGCCTCGGAGAAACTCGGGCACGATGTCGGCGCCTTCGCGGTGGCCGTCGTCCCCGAGCTCCTCCATGGCGTCGACCCCGCCTCGCGCCCGCCGGGCCTCTACCCCGCCGACCATCCCCTGCCGACCGGCCGCAACCTCCGCGCCGCCGAGGCCATCGCCGAGGTCGCCCGCGAGGCCTCCCGCGCCGGAACCCTCCTGGCCCTCCTCTCGGGCGGGGGCTCGGCGCACCTGACGCTCCCCGCCGAAGGGCTCTCCCTCGACGACATCCGCGCCGTCACCGATGCCCTCCTGCGCAGCGGCGCCGACATCGAACAGCTCAACACCGTCCGCAAGCACGCCGAGCGTCTCAAGGGCGGACGCCTCGCGGCCCTCGCCGCCCCGGCCCGCGTCCACGCGTTCATCCTGTCGGATGTCATCGGCGATCGCCTCGACGCCATCGCCTCCGGACCCACCGCCCCCGACCCGACCACCTATGCCGACGCCCTCGGCGTCCTGGACCGGTGGCACGCCCGCGCCGCCTCGCCCGCGCTGACCGCCCACCTCGAGGCCGGCCGCCGCGCCGAGCACCCGGAGACCCCCAAGCCCGGCGACCCGATCTTCGACCGCGTGACCAACACGATCATCGGCTCCAACCACACGGCCGTCGAGGCCGCCGCCCACGCCGCCTCACGCCTCGGCTTCCACGTCCTGGCGAAGCGCACGGGCGTCCGCGGCGAGGCCGGCCGCTTCGGCGAGGCCCTCGCCGAAACCGCCCGCCGCCTCCACCCCCCCGGCGCCCCCCGCCCCGCCGCCGCCATCTTCGGCGGCGAGACCACCGTCGCCGTCGGCGCCTCGGACGGGCGCGGCGGACGCTGCCAGCACGCCGCCCTGAGCGCGGCGCTCGGTCTCAGGGACGCCAAGGACATCGCCATCGCCGTCCTGGCCACCGATGGAATCGACGGCCCCACCGACGCCGCGGGCGCCATCGTCACCGGATCCACCGGGGCAGCCGCGGACCACCGAGGGCTCGACCCCGCGCTCGCCCTGCGCCGCCACAACAGCCACCCGCTGCTCGACGCCGTCGGCGCCCTCCTCCGCACCGGTCCCACCGGCACCAACGTCAATGACCTCGGGATCATCCTGCGGTACTGATCGCGCCGGCTCCCCCGCGGTTCGCAGCTTGTTTGCACCCCGCGGATCGGGGCGTCGGCTCCTCACGCCCGTGGTACACTCAGGAGTCTGTTCGGACGCTCGTCCCGGGGCAGGGCGGCACGCCCGGCCAACCCATGAAAGGGGTGCCTTGTGCTCCAAGGGCCCGTGAACATCCACCGCCTGCTCGAGGCCATGGGGCGCCTCGGCGCCTCCGACCTGCACATCAAGGTCGGCATCCCGCCCACCTACCGCATCAACGGCCTCCTCAAGCCCGTCCAGTGCGACCCCATCACCGCCGACGAAGCCGACCACATCCTCGACCCCATCATCCTGCCCCACCTGCGCCCGCGCATCGAGGCCGAGGGCGGCGTGGACTTCGCCACCTTCATCGGCGAGGACCGCTTCCGCGTCGACGTCTTCAAGTCCGGCGGCCACACCAACGCCGCCATCCGGCGCGTCAAGGCCGACATCCCCACCTACGAGGCCCTCCACCTCCCCCAGGTCTACTCCGACATCATCGAGAAGACCAACGAGGGCCTCGTGCTGGTCTGCGGCGTCACCGGCTCGGGCAAGTCCACCACGCTGGCCGCGATGATCGAGCACATCAACAGCAAGGAGGCGGTCCACATCATCACCATCGAGGACCCGGTCGAGTACCGGTTCTCGAA
>CAYWOF010000327.1:0-4714 GCA_964459825.1 uncultured Phycisphaeraceae bacterium
CAGAGCGGCAGGGAAGCAAACCACCGAGGAGTTGCTGGCCGAGGCGGAGCGGATCGAGCGTCGGCACGCGACGGCGCACAGCTTCGCCGGGCGGCTGGGCCGGATGGTCCAGCCGGTGTTCGCGCCCCTGGGGTACGACTGGAAGCTGACGGTCGGCGTGGTGACGAGCTTCGCGGCCCGGGAGGTCTTCGCGAGCACCATGGCCGTGGTGGTCACCGGCGAGGAGGACGCGTCGGGCGTGATCGACGAGATCGCCTCGGGCCAGCGCGACGATGGGCGCCCGATCTTCACGCCGGCGGTGGCGTGGTCGCTATTGGTGTACTACGTGCTGGCGATGCAGTGCCTGCCGACGCTGGCGGTGACGGCGCGCGAGAGCGGGTCGTGGAAGTGGGCCGCGCTCCAGCAGGCGTGGATGAGCGGGCTGGCGTATCTGGCGGCGCTGGTGGTGTTCCAGGTGCTCGCATGAGAGGAGCGAAGGGGCAAAGGGCCAAAGGGGCAGAGGGGCCGGAGGGGACGATGCTCGTTCTCGCTCTGCCCCTCTGCCCCTCTGCCCCTCTGCCCCTCCTCGGTCCCACACTGGCGCTCTCGTTCCCCTGGACCGACTGGCAGTTCTGGATCGTCACGGCCGTGTTCCTGGCGGCCGTCGCCTGGCTCTTCCGCGGGTTCCTTCCCGTGATCGGCAAGCGCATCAAGCGCCGGCGCACCCAGAAACGGGTGACGCTGACGGTGGGTGGCAAGCCGGCGGATGGGTGCGATCGGTGCGGGCAGTAGGGGCATGGCGGAGTTGACGGGCTGAGGGGGCAACCGCACGGCCGTCACGGGCTCGTCTCGCCCGAGGCGGGGATTCAAGATCCAAGAAACGAGAAACTCGGGGCCCAGGGCACGCGGAGGTCCCCCTTTCGCGTTTCTTGCATCTTGCGGGCCCGAGTCCGAGACCACCGAACGATGGAGCGGTGAGGCGGCGGCCGGGTCGTGGTTTCGCCGCACCCCGCGGCTCTTGCATCGTGCGCACCGCCCGGGTAGAGTGATGGCGGTCCGGGTTCTCCGGGCGGTCGGTTGAGCCCCGCGTTCTGCGGGGGTGCGGAACAGGAGACGACCCCATGGCACGCTGCCCCGCGTCGTGGCGTTGTGGCTTCGCCGCCGTCGAGCTGGTGGCGACGGTGGTGCTGCTGGGTCTTGTGGCGGTGGTGATGGCGGTGTGGGGGTCGGACGTGCGGAGGCGGGCCGGGCTGGGCCAGGACCTGGCCAACCTGCGCTCGTTCGGCGCGGCGACGGGGTCGTACGCGGCGGACAACAAGGACCTGTTCTGGGGGTTCAGCTGGAAGAAGGGAGTGGCGTATTGCCAGTACCCCGAGCTGAACAACGCAGCGAGCGACCTGCAGGCGCACGGGAATCAGGCGGTGTTCCTCATGCGGACGCGGGGCGGGAGGCCGCAGATTCAACCCATGACCGGGTGGATTCCGTGGGTGTACTACCCCCTCATGACGGTCGCCGACTACCTGGACCGGCCTCTCCCGGACATGCAGGCGATTTCCACGGGCGACAAGAACCGGCTGCTCTGGGCCAGGGACTGGGACGGGTTCAACGCGGGGCTCTACCAACCGGCGCCTACCACCACTCCACCGGGAACGAATAACGGGAAGCGGTGGCCGTTCAGCGCGAGCTTTCAGATCGATTCCTTTGTCTACGACCGGAGCGATGCGGGGCAGCGGCTGAGCCAGGCCGGGACACACGCGAACTGGTTTGTTCCTTCTCAGGCGGTGCTGGCACAGGCCGAGGTATCGGGGGTGGCGTTCCCGTCCTCCAAAGTCCATGTCCACGACGTGGGGCAACGCCATTTCGGGCGCGACGTGTACTTCTTTCTCCCGGAGGCCCGCGTGCCGTGCCTGTTCGTGGATGGATCTGTCGCCGTCAAGGCCTCCGGCGATGCCAATCCCGGCTGGCAGCCCAACAACCCGACCAGCGGCGAGCCGAGCGTCTTCAACTACTCACCCGATGTGTGGGAACCTCCCACGACCAACGGCCTGCCGCTCGAGCAGGTTACCGGGCGCTATCGCTGGACGCGCGCCGGGATCCTCGGGCGCGACTTCGGGGGGCCGGAGGTGTGCACGGGGCAGCCGGGGTGCAAGTAGGGACGGAGTGGGACCCGGAAACCCAAGACCGGTCGCGGGGGTCAGCCAAGTCGGTCAGAGGCTTGGTAGAGCACGGGCGGGGATGCGACTAGTCCCGGGTAGGGGCTTGCAATCCGCGGATCAGGTGTCAACATGACTCGTAGAGACGGGGGGCCTCCGCACGGGGACCCGAACTGTTCTCGGACGGCGGTGTGTTGGGGGTGGGCCGGGGGGAGCGTCGAACCGCCCCCGCCGAGCAGGAGCCAGAGATGGCGAGCTGGACTGTGCGGTCAAGCCATGCCCTTCGCCTGGCGCTGGTCCTTGGAGCCGGGGCCCTCGCGCCGGGGTCCGCCCTCGCCGGCGGGTCGGGCGAGAACCTGCTCCTGATCATCGACCCCTCCAACCCCGAGTCGCTCTACATCGGGAACTACTACAAGGACGCCCGGGGGATCCCCGACGCCAACGTGCTGTACGTGGACCCCGACCACCCGAGCTACCAGGACTTCGCGGGCCAGGGGCTCGACGCGTTCCTGGGCGAGCTGGCCCAGCGGCGCATCGGCGACCACATCGACTTCGTGCTGGTGACGCCGGGCAACGGGTTCTTCGTGAGCGCGCCCGGGCTGGTCAACGACGGGTGCTTCCCGGTCACGCGCTTCGCGATCGCGTCGTGCTACACGATGGCGCACCTCAAGGCGGAGATCCTGGCCGGGAACGTGCCGGTCTCACGCGTCAACAACTACTTCAGCACCAACACCGCCCAGCCGATCGCGTTCGACAGCAACACCGCGTACCTGGGCGGGTCGCCGAGCACGAACGCCGCGGCGAGGCGGTACTACCTCGGCGCGATGCTCGGGTACTCGGGCCCGCGCGGGAACACGCCGGCCGAGACGATCGCGATGATCGACCGGAGCGTGGCGGCCGACGGCGCACGGCCCGCGGGCACGCACTACTACATGAACAACACGGGCGACCCCCCGCGGAACGTGCGCCAGCCGCAGTTCCCCAGCGCCATCACGCTCCTGACGGGGTTGGGGGCGACGGGGGTGCAGATCACCGGGGCCCTGCCGTCGGGGATGCAGGACTGCCTGAGCGTCATGTCGGGGTTCGCCTCGGCGGACATTCTCGGGGCGAACCTGACGCTCGTGCCCGGGTCGTTCGCCGACCACCTGACGAGCTACGCCGCGACCTTCGACGAGGGGAGCCAGACCAAGCTCTCCGACTGGATTCGCAAGGGGGCGAGCGGATCGCTGGGCGCGGTGCAGGAGCCGTGCAACTACACCGGCAAGTTCCCGGCGGCGCGCCAGCACGCCTTCTACGCGCAGGGCATGGCCCTCGGCGAGGCGTACTTCCGCGGAGCCCAGTTCGTCCCGTTCCAGATGCTCCTCTACGGCGATCCGTTGACCCGGCCGTTCGCGCACATCCCGGTCGTGAGCGTGCCCAACGCGCCCGGCAGAACGGTCTCGGGCGTGGTGGCGCTGACGCCCCAGGCGACGACGACGCACCCGTCGGCGATCATCGCGGGCTTCGACCTGTTCGTGGACGGGGTGTTCCAGCGCTCGATCACGCCGGGCGCCTCGTTCTCGATCGACACGGCGCGCCTGGCGGACGGGCGCCACGATGTGCGGATCCACGCCTTCGACTCGTCCCTGACGCGAACGGTCGGACGCTGGCTGGGCACCCTCACGACCAGCAACGCGGGGCGATCGGCGATCCTGGGGGTGGCGCCGGCGAGCGGAAACCTGACGAAGGTCTTCCAGTTCGACGTGGGGGCCGGCGGGGGCGGCACGGTCGGCGAGGTGCGCCTGCGCCACAACGGGCGGATCGTCGCGGCACGCCAGGGGCTCGGGCCGCTCTTCGTCTGGGGCCAGACCTTCGGCGCCGGACCGGTCCGGGTGTTCGCGGAGATCGACTACACCGATGGCAAGATGGCCATCAGCCCGCCGGTGGACCTCTCCATCGACTTCGCCAACGGGGCCGTCAGCGGGCTCAACCCCGTGGCGTTCGCGTACACGAAGGTCGTGCACCGGGGCGCGCCGGCGGTCGTGGAACTCCCCTCGACGCTCGACACCGACCCGACGCAGGCCACCTGGACCGTGGTGGCCGCGCCGAGCCAGGGCACGCTCGCCCCGGGGACCGGGCCCTACCGCGTGCTCACCCCCAACGCCGGCGCCTGCGGCCAGGACACGCTGGTCTTCCGCGTCAACACCGGCGCGGGCCAGTCCGGCAACGCCACGGTGAAGCTCGTCTACACCGCCCCCAACGTCGCGTGCCGGCCGGACATCGACGGGAGCGGCGTGCTGAACGTGGGCGACTACATCGCGTTCCAGACGCGGTTCGCGCTGGGCAGCCTCGACGCGGACTTCGACAACAACTGCGTGCTCAACGTGAGCGACTACATCGCGTTCCAGACGGGCTTCGCGCTGGGGTGCAACTGACTCCGACGGCCCAGGACTCGCTGGAGCCCGCACACCCGGCTACGGTCGCGGGTCCGACAATCGCCGACGCAGCACCGCCAGGAGCGTCTGCGACTCGAGATAGCTCGGCGGCACGCGCAGGTAGACCTCGTGGAGCGACTCGCCCTTGGGCGGCGGGAGGACCCGGAC
>CAYWOF010000328.1:0-4479 GCA_964459825.1 uncultured Phycisphaeraceae bacterium
CCTCACCGCGCCACCCCCGTCGGGAGCGGCGCTTCGTCGCGCGGACGCGGCGAGAGATGGTCGAACTCGTCCCCCCGGAACAGCGACCCGAGGTACACCCGGCGCACCAGGTCGTTGTTGATCAGCTCGCGCGGCGTGCCCTCGGCGAACTCCCGGCCCTCGTCGATGATGTACGCCCGGTCGCACACCCGCAGCGTCTGCTGCACGTTGTGGTCGGTGATCAGGAACGCGATGCCCTGCGCGGCCAGGCGCCGCACCTCGCGCTGCAGGTCCTCCACCGCCAGGGGATCGACGCCGCTGAACGGCTCGTCGAGCAGGATCAGGCGGGGCTCGGTCACCAGCGCCCGGGCGATCTCGAGCTTGCGCCGCTCGCCGCCCGAGCATGTCCGGGCCCGGTGGCGCGCCTTGTGCGTCAGGCCGAACTGCGCCAGCAGCGCCGCGGCGCGCTGGCGGCGCTCCCCCCGGTTCAGGGTCCGTCCCGCATCGCCGCCGGTCCGCACGAGCTCCAGGATCGCCAGCAGGTTCTCCTCGACGGTCATGCGCCCGAAGACGCTCGGCTCCTGCGACAGGTACCCCATCCCGCGCCGGGCCCTGAGGTACATGGGCAGGCCGGTGACATCCTCTCCGTTGAACTCCACGTGCCCGCTGTCCGGGCCCGGGTCGGGGTCGATCATCCCGATGGTCATGCGGAAGGAGGTGGTCTTCCCGGCCCCGTTCCGCCCCAGCAGGCCGACGATCTCGGAGCGCTCGACCCGGAACGACACCCCGGCGACCACGGTCCGTCCGCCGTAGCTCTTGCGGAGGTTGTGGGCCTCGAGCAGTGGCACGGAGCCAGTCTACGCGAACCCGCCCCGACCGGCCGTTTCAGCCCCGGCGCAGCTGCTCGGCCTGCAGCCGGCGCTGCTCGGCCTGCCGGTATCGCATCAGCACGACCGGGAGGAGCATGCCGAGCACCAGCGTGGTGATCAGGCCGATGAGCAGGAGCGGGTACCACACGCGGTACGGCTGGCCCGTGACCAGGGCCACCAATCCCAACCCGAGCGAGCCGATGCCGACCGCCAGGAACAGGCCATGGACGGCCAACACCGGGACCTTGCCGATGCCCCGCGGCGCGAGCGTCCCGGCCAGGGCGCCATGCACGCCGGCTAGGGCACCGAGGATGCCGCCGCCCGCGCCGATCCACGCCATCGCCTGCTGAGACCACCACGGATCCGCCATGAAGCACCTCCGTTACCGGGCCGCCATCACGGCGAGCCACGACCAGCCTGTTCCAGTTCCTGGCGCACCACGTCCCGGATCGTCCGGGCCGCCCCCACCGACAGTTCGCCGCGTTCCACGAGCGTCGCGAGCAAGTCGTTGACCGGACTCGGCTTGCGTCCCTCAACCGCCCCGCGCAGCCGCTCGATCAACCGATCCACGCGGTGGCGGATGGTGGGATAGCTCACGCCGTACGACGCGGCCAAGTCCTTGAGCGATCCCGACTTGAGTACCAGTTCGGTCACGAGGTCCAAGTCCTCCTTCGGCAGCAGGGTCAAGGGGTGGGCGGGCTCGGAGCCCGCGCCGGCCGCTGTCTGCGATCGGAGTGTCTCGTCTTTCATTTGTCGAAACCAGACCCTTGGTTTATCCTAGCGCCGTTTTTCATTTTGTCAATATTGATTTCATTTTTTGAAACGTGTCGGAGATGGATACCCGAACACGATGCGTATATACTAGTGTCCCGTGGTCCACTTGGGCGTCAACATTGACCATGTCGCGACGGTCCGCCAGGCCCGTCGTGGCGATGAGCCCGATCCGGTCCGGGCCGCGCACGAGGCCGAGCTGGGCGGGGCCGATGGGATCACCATCCACCTGCGCGAGGACCGGCGGCACATCCAGGACCGCGATGTCGAGCTCCTGCGGCGGCTGGTGAAGGTCAAGCTGAACCTCGAGATGGCCGCGACGGACGAGATGGTGTCGATCGCGCGGCGTCTGCGTCCGCACACGTCCATGCTGGTGCCGGAGGGGCGCCAGGAGGTGACGACGGAGGGGGGGCTGGACGTGGCGGGCCAGGAGGCGCGCCTGCGCGAGGTGGTGGGGAGCCTGCGCGGCGCGGGGCTGATCGTGTCGGCGTTCATCGATGCGGAGGTGCACCAGGTCGAGGCGGCGTGTCGCGCGGGGTTCGACGTGTGCGAGGTGCACACGGGGCCCTTCGCGCGGGTGTTCGGCGCGTGCGGGGGCGATCCGCGCCGGCCGGAGCTGGCGGCCGAGGTCGAGCGCGTGGCGCGGGCGGGGCGGGCCATCCGCGCCGCGGGGATGCGCTTCAACGCCGGGCACGCGCTCAACTACCACAACGTGCGGGCCATCGCGGCGCTCCCGGGGGTGGAGGAGCTGCACATCGGGCACGCGATCGTGAGCCGGGCCATCTATGTCGGCCTGCGCGAGGCGGTGCGTCAGATGAAGGAGATCATGGCCGGCGCGGCTGCGGCGAGCGCCGCGGGCCGAACCTGACCGAGTGCCCCGGGGGGAGCCTGCGTCCACAGCGGGAGGAGAACATGCTCGAGCACTTCACCCGACTCCTTCGGTACGAGACCTGGGCGAATGGGCGTGCGATCGACTCCCTGCGGAGCGCGGAGGGCGCCGCGGGCGGCCCCGATCGGCGCGCCCCGTTCGATCGGGCCCGCGGCATCTTCGCGCACATGCAGGGGGCACGGCGCATCTGGCTGGTTCGCCTGGGCGGCGCGACCATGCCCGAGTACTCGGGGATGTTCCCGGACTGGCCCATCGACCGGTGCGCGGCCGAGGCGGCCGAGAACGACGCCCTGTGGGGCGCCCACCTGTCGCGCCTGGCCGAGACGGATCTGGCGCGCGCGATCGCGTTCAAGAACATGAAGGGCGAGGCCCACACGCGCATCCTGGCCGACATCCTGACGCACGTGTTCAACCACTCGACCTACCACCGCGGGCAGATCGCCATGCTGGTGCGCCAGGCCGGGGGCGCGCCCGCCGAGACCGATTTCACGCTGTTCGCCGGTGCCCCGGCGCGGGCCTAGGGCGGATGGGCACGATCGCCCCCAGGATATTGACCGTGCGCGGCGGGTCGCGGGTCACGCTGCGCTCCGCCGGGCCGGGCGATGCGCCGGGCCTCATCGCCCATCGCCTGGCCCTCACCGGGACCACGGAGCATTTCGTGGTCACCGTCGATGAGATCGACCGCGACGAGGCCAGGGTCCGCGAGTGGATCGGCGATCACGCGGACGATCCCGGCAAGCTCGCCCTGCTGGCCGTGCACGAGGGGGCGATCATCGGTGGGCTGAACTTCCACGCCGGCAACCGCCGACGGATCGCCCACCACGGCTCGTTCGGGGTCGGGATCGCCCCGCTCTGGCAGGGATGCGGCGTGGGCACGGCGCTCATCCGCGCGCTGCTGGACTGGGCCGCGGCCGACGCCACCCTGGAGAGGGTCACGCTCGGGGTCTTCGCGACCAACACCGGTGCGCGGGCCCTCTACCGGCGCCTGGGGTTCGTGGAGGAGGGGGTCACGCCGCGCTTCGTCCGGCTGGGCCCGGGCCGATACCTGGACGACATCCAGATGGCCATCTACGTGAAGCCGGGCGTCGCCCCGCCGGGGTTCAACACGCACGAGCCCGGCTAGCGCCGTCACCGATCCGCATCGATGGAAACCCAGCGGGGGTCCATCTGCTCGGCCAGCACGCCGAGCTCCGGTGACATGCGCGGGGCCGCGTGGTTGTAGACCAGCCACTGCACCGTCAGCCCGGCGAGGACGACGAAGCAGAACCAGGCGGCCAGCTCGCCCACCAGGCGGCGCCGGGCCACGATGAGGATGCCCAGGGCCAGGCCCACGGTCGCCAGCTTCCAGGCGATGAGGAGCTCCGGCGAGTTGTACTTCATGATCTGGCGGGCCACCGGGTTGGCCTCGAGCATCCCCGGGCCGGTCAGGTGGATGAGCGTCATGGCCAGGTCCGCGAGGCTGAGGAGGGCGACCGCGCCGAGCAGGACCAGGACCCTCCTGGGGCGGGCGTCGGCGCCCATCCAGCGGCCCGCCGGGCGCGGCGCGAGCGGGATTCCCGGGCGTGTCGCGTCCATGCCGTGGGGTCCGATCGGCCGGCACGGGCCCTCGCTCCAGCAACCCTCCACCCGGGGGCCCCGTAGACTGAGACGGTGGGAGGATTGTGCCGATCACGAGGGGGAGGCCGGGGCATAACCGTGACGCAGCGGACACGATCGGGGGGCCGGTTCGGGGGCGCGGGGTGGTGCGCCCTCGGCGCGCTCGCGCTCGGCGTCCTCGGCGCCCCGGTCCTGGCCCAGGACGAGAACCCGGTCTACACCGACGACTCGCCCGTGGCGGTCGAGACGCTGGTCCGCGCCGCGGAGCTGGCGGGCGCGTGCGTGACAATCCTCAAGGCGTTGTTCGACGAATCTTTCGTCGTCCCGAACCCGGTCGTGCCCAAACCCAACGGCTCCGATCTCGATCCGTACGAT
>CAYWOF010000328.1:4489-4710 GCA_964459825.1 uncultured Phycisphaeraceae bacterium
GCGGGCAACCCGGGCGCGGCGGTCGTCGAGCTCCAGCGTCTGCTCGACGAGCAGCCCGACCGCGTGGTGCCCGACGGGGCCGACGGCGACCTGTTCGTCGGCGTGCGCGAGATGGTGCACCGGGCCCTGCTGGCCTCGCCCGTGCTGCTGGCGCGCTACCGCGAGACCGAGGGCCCGCGCGCCGAGCGCGACCTGCGCGAGCACGGGGCCGGCGCGGGCGC
>CAYWOF010000329.1:0-4682 GCA_964459825.1 uncultured Phycisphaeraceae bacterium
CCGGCGTCCCCGGGGGCGGGCGCATCGCCCCCGGCCGACACCGGGTTCTCGCCCCGGGAGATCGAGCGGCTCAAGGCCACGTACGACTCGCTGACCACCTCCGAGAAGGAGGACATGGTCGCGGCCTACGCGGACATGGGCGTCGATCTGCTCCTGGTGCTGGGGCTGAAGGAGGGCGGGCCCGCGGGCGCCGCGGTCGTTCAGGACATCGCGGCGGCGATCCAGGGGCTCGACTTTGCGCGCAAGCCGGACCGGGTGCTGGCCGCGCGGTCGGAGCTGGGGTTCGGCACACGCGCGATGCCCGAGGCCGGGGAGCCGGTCGCGCTGGCCAAGTGGCTGCACACGAACGTGCTCGCGGGCGAGTGGGGGGCGCTCGGCCAGGTCTTCGGCGCGGTCACACCGGAGCAGGCGACCACGATCTACTCGCACATCCTGCGTTCGACCAACGACGGGCCGCCCGGGATGCTCCCGGAGGAGGTCCTGGCCCTGGGGGATGCCTGCCCGGGGGTGATGGCGGACTGGCACGTCGATGCGCTGGCGCGGATGCTCGGCGCTTCGGCCAGCCGGTACGGCACGGGGGTGTTCCTGGCGCGGATCCGGGCGGGGACGGCCCGGTTCGGGGGCACGGATCCGGCCGCGCGCGAGCGCGCGGTGCGGCTGCTGGTCGGGGCGGAGATGCCCTTGGAGGCGTACGAGTTCCTGCCGGCGCTGGAGAGCGCGCGCGCCGCGGGCGATGCGCGCGTGGTGTACGCCCACGCGCGCTACCACGAGGACCTGGGGACGAGCGGGCGCGCGGGTGAGGAGAGCGAGCGCCACGTCCAGACCGGGTGGGCGCTGCTGGGCGAGGTGACCCTGCTCGAGGGGGCCGACGTCGCCCTGCGCCGGGAGGCGATGCGTCGGGCGATCGACCTGCTCCCGGGCATCCCGCCAGCGCAGGCGACGGAGTGGCTCGGTCGGGTGTTCGCGAGCGAGGCGCTCGGGCCGGCCGCGCTCGAGATCGTCGCGCTGCAGGCGATGTCCATCCGCGACCGGAAGGTGGACGCCACGCGCCGCGCCCAGGGGATCGCGACGATGAAGTCGGCGGTGGACACGCTGCTCCGGCAGGAGCGCGTCAACATGGAGGCCCTGCGCGTCCCGCTGCGCATGCTGACCACCGCCCTGGCCGACGAGGTGGACGCGGTGGTCAAGGAGAAGGGGGACATCCGGGGCGTGGCGCCCGAGACGGTCCTCCTGTTCCGGGCCTCGCCGGACGAGCGGTGGCTGGGCGCCATCGAGCCCAGCGCGGGCATCCGGGGGTACACCGCCGCCATCGCCATCGCGACCATCGCCGATGAGACGGACGTGGCGCTGGACGTGCTGGCCAACGCGGTGCGCCGGTTCCCCGACCAGGGGGTGGAGTTCGCCGACGGGTTCCTGGGGCTGTGGGAGAAGCGGCTCAACCCGCGGGCGCGCCCGGGCGAGGAGTGGATGGACAACCCGTTCATCATCTACTACGGCGCGCAGCGTCTGCCCTCGGCGCCCCTCACGCGCGGGCGTCAGCAGCGCAACCTGGCACGCCTCGAGCGGCTGCTGGCGATCCTGGACGGGATGGGCGTGAGCGGGCGAAGGCTGCCCGGCGTGACGGCGGCGTTCAAGGCCTGCCACGCGCGCACCGAGGTCTTCGAGCGCGACGAGGTGACGCGCGTCTTCGGGCCGGTGGAGGAGATGCCGGCGGGCGCGTCCGCCGCCCTGGCCGAGTCGATGCGCGCGGGGCTGGCCGGAGACTGGCGTAACCGGCAGGTGCAGCGGAGCTACGGGATGGTCCGGTCGGCCGCCGAGATCGGGGACCTGGTCGAGGTGGGCTACGAGCTGGCCATCGAGCTGGCGTCGCGGGCGGTGGCGATGGAGCCCGACTCGTGGCGTCACGCGGTGCTCCGGGCGGCGCTGAGCTACGACCGCGTGCAGTTCAAGCAGACCCAGCAGAAGGACGACTTCGCCACCTACAACGAGTACCGGCGTCAGGCGTTCGCGGCGTTCGAGCAGGCCTCGACGCAGTACGCCGGGCTGGTCTCGCGCGGGCAGGAGCAGGACGACGCGGGCGTGTACCTCCAGTGGTTCCTGGCGGTGCTCGACGCCGGGCAGCCCGTGCCGGGCGCCGACAGCGCGACGGCCGATCCCGGTCCGTCCGACGACGAGGTGGACCGGATCACCGGCGCGATGGGCCAGCTCACCGAGGAGGCGCGGGAACGCCACATCGGCGCCTTCGCGCGCGAGCTCGTCGACGCGCTGGGCGGGGCGCCGCCCGAGCGGAAGCCGACGATCGTCCGGGGCGCGGTGCGGATCGTCGGGGAGCACCCGGCGGGGGCGCCCCTGCGCCGGCTCAACGAGTTGTACGAGGACCTCGTGGCCAACGAGATCCGCCTGCGCCTGGCCGTCGACGGGAGCGACACGGTGGGGAGCGGGCGTCTCTTCGGCGTCACCCTCACGCTGCGCTACACCAACTCCGTCGATCGCGAGACGGGCGGCTTCGACAAGTATCTCTACCAGGACGCCTACGTCCGCATCGGCAACCAGTACCGGAGCATGAACTACCAGGCGACGATCCGGCGCGGGATCGAGCGCGCGCTGGGCGACGGCTTCGTGATCGAGTCCGTGGGGTTCTTCGAGCCGATGACGCCGTCGCGCGCGATCCGGGAGGACGGGCAGCTGGGCTGGCAGGAGAAGCCGCTGGCCTACATCCTGCTCAAGGCCAAGGACCCGAGCGTGGACCGCCTGCCGCAGGTCACCTTCGACATGCACTTCGAGGACCAGCTGGGCCCGGTCACGCTGCCGATCCTGAGCAACTCGCCCCCGATCGATGCCTCGGGCGCGCCGGCGCCCCGTCCCGTGCGCAAGCTGGAGGTGAGCCAGACCGTGGACGCCCGGCGCCTGGTCGAGGGGACCAAGGACCGCGCCGTGACCATCGAGGTGTTCGCCAGGGGTGAGGGCGTGATCCCCGAGCTCAACGATCTCCTCGAGGGCCTGGACGCGGCCCTGCCCGGCTACACGAGCGGCGCCGACGGCGTGGAGGCCCGACCCTACACCGTCGTCCAGGTCGAGGCGACCCGGAACCAGATGTTCCGCCAGAACCAGAGCGATGAGGACAAGGCCTACGCGACCGCCGACGAGACGGGCACCTTCCGGCTCGGCACCGAGCGGTCGTGGCTCGTCACCCTCAAGCCCTCGGGCCAGAGCGTGAGCCGGCGGCTCACCCTCCCCCGGCTCCGGGACGGCGTGACCGGGACCCTCGTCTCGCGGCACTACGCCGACATGGACATCGTCGAGGTCAAGGGCGCGTACGTGCCGGTGCGCGCCCGCTGGTCGCTGGCCGCGCGCCTGGGCACGCTGCTCGGGGCTCTCGCCCTCGGGACGGCGATCGTCTGGCTCGTGCTCCGTCGGCGCCAGCCCGCGGCGGCGGCCGGCACGGGCATCACCCTGCCCAACCGGATCACGCCGCTGGCCATCATCGCGGCGCTGGAGCGGATCGGACGCCAGTCGCACACACTGGATGAGGGCCAGCGGGCGAGCCTGGCGAAGGAGATCGACGACATCCAGCGGGCGTGCTTCGGCCCATCCGCCGATGGGGCGCGCCCCGACGAGGCGGCCCTGCGGACGACGGTGGAGCGCTGGTCGATGGCGGCCCGGGCGTAACCGGACCCGCTCAGGCCCGGGCACGCTGCCGGAGGTCCAGCAGCGTCTTCATCACCCCGTGCAGCGTGCCAGCCCGGTCTCGCGTGCCGAACGCATCGTGCAGGTCGTGGTAGAGCGCGTAGAGGCGGTCGTACACGTCCGCCGCCGCGCTGCCGGGTTGGTAGGCCCCGGGTCTGACGCCGGTCATGGCCGCCTGGGCGGTTCGCGCATCGGCGTGCAGGCCCGCGCCGACCGACGCCATCACGGCCGCGCCCAGGGCGCACGCCTGGTCGCTCCGGGCGACGAGCATCGGGCGGCGCAGCACGTCCGCGTAGATCTGCATGAGGAGCGGGCTGCGCTCGGCGATGCCGCCGCAGCAGACGACCCGGTCGATGGGCACGCCGTGCTCCTCCAGGCGTTCGACGATGACGCGAGCGCCGAACGCGGTCGCCTCGATGAGCGACCGGTAGACCTCCGCCGGAGTCGTGGCCAGCGTCTGCCCGACCGTGAGGCCGGTGAGGCGCGGATCGACGAGCACCGTGCGGTTGCCGTTGTGCCAGTCGAGAGAGAGGAGCCCGCTCTGGCCCGGGGCCAGGCGTGCCGCCTCCGCGCCGAGCCGGTCCTGCGAGGCGCCGGTGCACCGGGCGAACCAGCTGAATATGTCGCCGACGGCCGACTGGCCCGCCTCGATGCCGTGGTGCCCCGGCAGGATCGACTCGGGCACGATGCCGCAGACGCCGGGAATGTCCGGCAGCGCCCGGTCCAACGGGAGCGCGGCGCAGTCGCAGGTGCTGGTGCCGATGATCTTGACCAGTGTGCCCGGGGCGCACCCCGACCCGACGGCGCCCAGGTGGGCGTCCAGCGCTCCGACGGTGACCGGGATTCCCGGGGGGAGCCCGAGCCGCGCGCCCCGGTCCGGATCGAGCCGTCCCGCGATCCGATCCGCGGGGAGCGCGGGCACGCCGATCGTCGCCGCGACCCGGGGGAGGTCCGGGTGAAGCGCGCCGAGGAACGGCGCATCCGGGGGTCCGCCC
>CAYWOF010000330.1:0-4674 GCA_964459825.1 uncultured Phycisphaeraceae bacterium
CCAGCGCGAAGAGTCACGGGCCCAGGCCGAGGCCCTGCGCGAGCTTCGCTGGTGGCGGCGTGCGCGCTCGCGCCGACAGGCCGTGCGCGCTCGCGCCGACAGGCCAGGAGGGCGCCGCGATGACGGCGCCCCGCCCTGGACCTCACATCGGCGGCGGGCCCTGCCGCGGGTTCGTGTCGTCGTCGGTCTCGGAGTTGCGTTCGAGCCCGGAGTCATCCCGGCCGGGCCGGGCCCGCGCCGCGCGGCCCTGGTCGCCGTCCGGGTGCGCTCCGGTGGACCCTTCCGCACCGGGCCCGCCGGGCTGGTTCCGTCCGTAGGGCTGGTTCTGATCGCCGGAGCCGGCTCCCTCGGCACCACATTCGCACGAATCGTCTCCCTCCGCATCGCGTCCCGGCTCCTGCCTGCCCGTCGGCTTGGAACCTGGATGGTCCGTCCTTCCCTCGGCTTCCCGAGACCCCGATTGACCCGTTCGCTGCTGCTCCTGGCGCTCTCGCGGCCCCGAGCCCTGGTCCTGGCTCTGTCCGCTCCGGTTCTTGTCCTGCTGCCTGGTTCCGGAACCGGGCTTGGCTTGCTCTGCCATGTGTGGGTCTCCCTTGATTGCGTCTGTCTGATCGGGAAGGGCCGATCGCCTTCTGACGGGTCCGCAGGCTCATGCCTGGCGGCCGAGCGTTCACCAGGCCACGCGCCCGCGTGCCTCGACCTCGCCACCTCCGACGGTCAGGCGGCGTGGGTGTCGCGTCCCGGGCGCCACGCCCCCGCCCGAAGGCGGCTCTCGATGCGATGGACACCCGGCGCCTCGCGCACGGTTCGCTCCATCAGTGCCCGCTCGCCGGCGTCGGGGACGTCGCCCTCCAGGATCACCACCCCGTGATCCACCGTGATGGTGCAGTCGTTGCGATCAAGGCCGCGGATCGCCAGCGACTCGAAGAGCGCATCGGCGATCTGGACGTCCGAGCCGAGGCCGCGCTCGGAAGGCGGACACCAGCCGTTGAGCTGAAGCCCGGTGCCGACCGGTGTTGGTTCGCCCGCGTGCGTACGCCTCGGCTGCGCGGGAGCACTTGGGATCAGTCGCATGGCGGTTTTCCTTGTTCGAAGCCCCCCGCACTCCACCGGTTGCGCCGGAGCCCCCGGCGACGGTCGAGATTGTGCGCCGCGAGCCTGATGGCGTCGTGAAGGGCTCGTGATTCGACCCTCATTCGTCCGGGGCCCCCTCGCACGCCCTGGGCGTGAGCGGCGGCTGGCCCGTGGGGCGCCGTGCTTCCGCGTTTCCGTTGGGGGGCGCGAGGCGCCGCCGGGCCTCGGAGGCGATCACGAAGACGAACACGATGAGGAAGGTCGTGGCCGCCACGAGGAAGGCGACGCCCCACACCGGACCGCGCCCCAAAGACGCACCGGTCACGACCAGCAGGAGCACCGAGATGATCAACACAGCCACGCGCACGCAATGGCCTCGAAGGCGGAGGCGGACCCCAGGGCGCATCGACCGGCCGAGACGCCTGGCGGGCGGTCCCGCTACATGGTCCGGGGGGACCGGTGAGTCACCGATGAAGACGGCGTGAAACTCCGCTCATTGTGGGAGCCCTGGCCGGCGCGCGCCGGGACGGATCAGGCCTCGACCCCCTGTCGCGCCCCCGGCGCCGGTGCGCCGGCCTCCGGTGTTTCCGGCGACGTGGGCAGCCGGACGGTGAACTCGCATCCACCCCCGGGGAGGTTGCGAGCGGCGATGCGCCCCCCGTGGAGCTCGGCGATGCCCTGGGCGATGGAGAGCCCCAGACCGTGCCCGCGCCCGGCCTCGGTGCGCGCCTGCGTGAACCGATCGAAGAGCTTCGCGATGAGCTCCGGGGGCACCCCGGTTCCGGCGTCGCTCACCGTCACGAGGCACTCCGTGCCGAGGTCTTCCGTCCGGATGACGACCGCCTGCCCCTCCGGGCTGAATCGGATCGCGTTGCGGACGAGGTTGTCCACCATGACCCGAAGGAGCTCCGGGTCGCCGAGAACCTGGAGGGGGCGTGCCGGCTCGGCCAGCTCGGCGTGCAGCCGAACGCCGTACTGGCCGGCCAGCTGCCCGCAGTCCTCCACCGCGTCCACCACGAAGTCGTTGACGTCGCACGGCAGGATGGTCGTCGGCGCCTTGCCGGTCTGGAGCCGGGTGAGGGCGAGGAAGCTCTCCGTCATGCGTCCCAGGCGCCGCATCTCATCGATGACGCTCCGAACGAACTCGGCGGCGCCGGCGGTCAGGTCGCCCCGCTGCAGCGTCTGCGCCTCCGTGAGCAGGATCGCGATGGGAGTCTTGAGCTCGTGGGACACGTTGGCGATGAAGCGGTCTTGCGCCGCGAAGGCCTCGCGGAGCCGGTTGCGCACGCGCTCGAGATCCGCGCGCAGGGCCGCGATCTCCCCGGGCAGGCGCGCGAACTCCAGCTTGGTCTCCAGCGCCTCGGGCGAGAGGGCCCACGCGATGCGGCGCAGGTAGTGAAACGGCGCCACGGCCAGCCCGGCGACGAGCCACGCGGCCAGGCCCGCCGCCACGACCCCCACGGGGATCGCGAACCTCGCGACTTGGAGCGGGATCGCCGCCAGCGCGTCGGCCTCGGGGTCCGAGACGGCGAAGGCCAGGATCAGGCGACCGCGCCCGCGGGCGTGAACGGGCAGGAGCACGAGCTGCGCCTGCGCGCCGCTGGCCGACCGCAGCGAGGCCAGGTGCACCCGCGCGAAGACCGGACTCGTGGAGTCGCGTGCCAGGGCCAGGGGAAGGCGTGCCGGCGCGGGCGCGGGCCTGGAGCTGGCGGCGATCTCCACTCCGTTCGCATCGTACAGCACGGCCAGGCAACGCTCGGCGGGCGAGAACCGGGGACTCATCGCGAGGCGCTCGCGGAGCCAGTCATCGGTCGGCGCCCCATTCCCCGCGGAGAGTGCGCTCGCCACCTCGCGCGCCCGGGTCTCCAGGCGCGCCCGGAGGAACCGCTCGATCGACGCGCGATGGTAGAGAACGGTCACGGCGCCGAGCACCAGCTGGATGACGGCGAAGATCGCCAGCATCCAGAGGGTGAGCTCAAGTCTCAGGGGCAGGCGCGTGGGCCGGCGGGGCGGGCGCTGGTCCGGGAGTGGGCTCATTCGCCCTCGTCCGGGGGCCCGAACTGGTACCCGGCGCCGCGCACGGTCTGGATGAGCTCGCGCGTGAATCCGCGGTCCATCTTCTTGCGCAGCGCGGAGACGTAGACATCCACGACGTTGCTGCTGGGCTCGAACGAGTGGTCCCACACCTTCTCGCCGATCTGGGCGCGCGAGAGGACCCGGTGCGGGTTGCGCATGAAGACCTCCAGCAGCGCGAACTCGCGCGCCGACAGCTCGACCTTCTGTCCCGCACGCTTGGCCACGTGCCGGTACAGGTCCAGCTCCAGGTCGTCACACCGGAGGTAGCGCGACTCCGAAGGGTCGCCCCGACGCAGCAGCGCCCGAATCCGCGCCAGCAGCTCGTCGAACTCGAACGGCTTGGCGATGTAGTCGTCGGCCCCCGCGTCCAGCCCCTCGACCTTGTCCTCGGTGGTCGAGAGCGCCGTCAGCAGGACCACCATCGACTTCACCCCCCGGCGCCGCAGGTTCCGGCAGACGTCCACACCATCCCGGTCCGGCAGCATCAGGTCCAGCAGGATCACGTCGTACACGCCCGAGGTGGCCAGCTCCTCGCCCTCCACCCCGCTGTGCGAAACGTCCACGGCAAAGCCGTGCTCACCCAGCCCCTTCTGAAGGGCCGCCGCCATCTTCGGATTGTCCTCGATCACCAGGATTCGCATCGCCAATCTCCACGGCGGGCGTGGGGGGTACGCCCGTTTCGATTCTACATCATGAAGCCCTCCCGTCACCCCGGGCCGGGGGGAATGAAGCGGGATTCATGGAGTGTTCACGGCCTCGCCATCGCACCGGAGGAACTTGTCCCTGGGTGGCGGGCCCAGACGGCCGGCCGCCCGAATCAGGCCGCCCGCCACCTGCCGCGGGCACAGGAGATCCCAGATGAAACAGCGCATCAGCTTCCAGTGCGTGGCCCTCGCCGGTCTGACGGCGACCTGGTCGCCGGTGGTGAGCATGGCCCACCCCGGCCCGCGCGCCTCGTCGTTGGCGGAGCAGCGGCCCGACCCGATCGACTTCCGTTCGTCCGGCTGGCTCGCCGACCGGGCCGTGGTGAACCCGGCGGGTGAGGAGATCGCATCCGCCTCCAACTTCATCGTCGACCGCGGATCCGGACGGGTGACATACATCGTGCTGCGCACGGGCACCATCCTCGGTCTCGGAGGCCGGACCATCGCCATTCCGTACCACGAGGTCCGCTGGGACGCCGCCGACGGGCGGTTCGTCCTGGCCTCGACGGAAGCCCAGCTCAAGCAGTACCCGGACTTCAGCGCCGACGAGTGGACGGCGATGATCGAGTCCAAGGAGCGTCGCGGCGGCGTGCTGCGGGACCGGCTCTCGACCGAGGCCGAGCGCGACAGCGACCCGTACACGACCAGCCTGGACGCGGCCAGAAAGAGCCGGATCGAGGGCGAGGTCCGCAGCGTCGAGCGCGTGCGAACGGACACCTACGGCGAGCAGGTGGTGGTGACCATCGCGACCGCCGACGGCGCGACCCGGCGTGTGGCGCTCGGTCCCTCCTGGTTCATCGGCGGGGGCGCCGTCGCACCG
>CAYWOF010000331.1:0-4658 GCA_964459825.1 uncultured Phycisphaeraceae bacterium
CAACCTGGTGAACCGGGCGGCCGAGACGGTGCTGCTGCGGCGCGAGCCGGGCGCGCTGGCCGACCTGGTTCAGCACGAGGGGTTCGAGGGGATCATCGCGGGGTCCGAGCCGATGCGCCGGATCCTGCGCACGGTCAAGTCCGTCGCGGCGAGCCCGCTGCCGGTGCTGATCACCGGCGAGAGCGGGACGGGCAAGGAGCTGATCGCCCAGGCGGTGCACCGCAACAGCCCGCGGGCCAAGGGCCGGTTCGTGGCGCTCAACTGCGCGGCCGAAACGGAGAGCCTGCTGGAGGACCAGCTCTTCGGGCACGTGCGCGGGGCGTTCACGGGGGCCGAGCGCGACCGGGAGGGCGTGTTCGAGTACGCGACGGGGGGGACGCTGTTCCTCGACGAGATCGGGGACATGCCGATGAAGATGCAGGCCAAGCTGCTGCGGGTGCTGGAGACGGGCGAGGTCGTGCGCCTGGGGAGCAACGAGGCGCGGAGGACGGACGTGCGCCTGGTGAGCGCGACCAACAAGGACATCCGGGCGATGGTCGCCGGGGGGGCGTTCCGCGAGGACCTGCTCTTCCGGATCCAGGGAGCGCAGGTGCACCTGCCCCCGCTGCGCGAGCGGCGCGAGGACATCCCGCGGATCGTGCGTCACGCGATCGCGCGGGCGGCGGCGACGATGCCGGGCGGGCCGGTGCCGGACATCACGGACGCGGCGATGATGCGCCTGACGGCGTTCGCGTGGCCGGGCAACGTGCGCCAGCTGCTCAACGTGGTGCAGCACATGGTGGTGATGGCCATGGGCGAGGCCCGCGGGCCGGGGCAGGCGCTGGTGCTCGACGTTCGCCACATCGCCGACGAGATCCGGAGCGGCGATGAGCCCGACGGCGCGGGCGAGGGAACGGGCGGCGGTGGGGGGGCGGGCTCGCTCGCGGGCACGACGCTGGAGCAGATCGAGAAGCGGGCGATCCGGGAGACGCTGCGCCTGACCGGGGGCAACCGGGAGCAGGCGGCGAAGCTGCTGGGGATCGGGGAGCGGACGCTGTACCGCAAGCTCAAGGAGTATGGTCTGCGGTAGGCGGGGGCGTCCGCGGAGGAGCCGCAGATGAACGCAGATCGGCGCAGATTCGTTTTCTTGCGTTGTCGAACGCGAGCCGCTTGATCTCCGGCTTGGGGCCGAAGTTCAGGAGAAGGCCGACCTCGATGCGAGTGGCACGCAGGTAGTTCAGCAGTTGCGCCTCGTGGCTTGAGTCCGTCGCCCTTGCAGCCTTCAACTCCACAAGCACGACCTCCTGCACGAGCAAGTCGGCGCGAAACTCGCCCACCACGGCGCCGCGGAAGTAGACACGCACCGATGCCTGCCGTTGCACGCGAAGGCCAATCTGCTCCAGCGCGATTGCCATGGCCGCTTCATAAACCGACTCCAGAAAGCCCGGTCCGAGTTCGTTGTAGACGTCGTAGAACACGCCGATGATCTGTTGCGTCAACTCCGTGTGTGCGTATCTGCGTTGATCGGCGGTCATCTGCGGCTCGACCGGTTCTGGCTTCATCCCTGGCTCGTTGTCCATGGCGTCTAAACCTTGGCGCGCTTGGCCTTGAGCCAGGCGTGGAGCTTCCTGGCCGGCCAGGTGTTGATGCAGAGGTCCGGGGTGAGCCAGCCGCGCCGGGCGGTGGTGATGCCGTAGAGGAGGTTGTCGAAATCCTCCGGGGCGTGGACATCGCAGTCGATGGCGATGGGGCAGCCGGCGTCCACCGCGGCCTTGACGTGGGTGTCGCGAAGATCCAGGCGCATCCAGTGGGCGTTGATCTCGAGGGCGACGTGGTGCTCCCTGGCGGCCGCGATGAGGCACGCGATGTCGGGTGAGAGGCCCGGGCGCCGGTTGATGAGGCGGCCGGTCGGGTGCCCGAGGATGTTCACGTACGGGTTCTCGATCGCGGCCACCAGCCGCTTTGTGCAGGTCTCCGGGTCCTGCGAGAGGCCCGAGTGGGGCGAGGCGACGACGAGGTCGAGCTGGGCGAGGAGCTTGTCGTCGTAGTCCAGCCGCCCGTCGCCGTGGATGTCCACCTCGCTCCCGGCCAGGATCGTGATGCCCTTGACCTTCGTGCGGGCCTTGTGGACGGCCTCGATGTGGGCGTGCAGTCGTTCGACCGAGAGGCCGTTGGCCTGGATGCTGCTCTTGGAGTGGTCGGTGACGGCGATGGTGTGGAAGCCGCGCTCCTTGGCGCGTGCGGCCAGCTCCTCGATCGACATCAACCCGTCGGAGGCGGTGGTGTGGGCGTGGAGCTCGGCCTTGATGTCGGCGAGCTCGATCAGGCGCGGGGTCTCGGTCAGGGCGAGCTCAGAGCCGGCCTCGCGCAGCTCCGGCGGGATGAGCGGCAGGCCGAGGGCCTGGTAGACCTCCTCCTCGGTCTTGCTGGCCCGGGGCTTCACGCCGCGGTGCTGGGGCGGAGTCTCGTCGTCGTCGAGGGGGAAGAGGCCGTACTCGTTGAGGGTGAGCTGCTTCCGGAGGGCCCGCTCGCGCAGGCGGATGTTGTGCTCCTTCGAGCCGGTGAAGTACATGAGGGCGGCGCCCCAGCTGGCCAGGGGCACGACGCGCAGGTCCACCTGGATGGACGGGCCGGTGAAGACGTCGCCCTCGACGCCCTCGAGCTTCCAGCGCCCGAACTCCTCGGTGACGCCGACGCGAACGGAGGACTTGGTCTCACCGGCGACGAGGACCTGGCGGACCTCGGGCATGGCGCGGAAGGCCGCGGCGGCGCCGGCCGGGTCGGACGTGGCGATGAGGATGTCGATGTCGCCGATGGTCTCCTTGCCGCGCCGGAGCGAGCCGGCGAAGGCGATGCGCTCGACCCCCTTGACCTTCCGCAGGCGCTCGACGAAGAGACGCGCGACGGGCATGGCCAGACCGAGCGACAGCCGCTGGCCGCTGGTCTGGGCGAAGGCCAGAGAGGCCTTGAGGTTCTCGACCGTCTTGGCGCCCATGCGTGGCACGGTGAGGATCGAGCCGTCGTCGATGATCTTCTTGAGCGAGTCGATGTCGGTGACGCCGCGTTCCTTCCAGAGCAGGCGCGCGGTCTTGGGACCGAGCCCCGGGATCTTCATCAGCACGAGCAGGCCGGGGGGGACCCGGGCCGAGAGCTCGGCGTGCTCCTTGATCTTCCCGGTGGTGCAGTACTCGGCGATCTTGTCGGCGATGCCCTTGCCGACGCCGGGAATCTCCAGGAGCCGGGCGCGGTCCCCGGCGATCGAGGCCACATCGTACGAGAGGTCGCCGATGGTGCGGGCGGCGCGGGCGTTGGAGATGGCGCGGAAGGGCTCCTCGCCGAGCAGCTCCTGCATCGCGGCGATCTGCTCGAGGAGATCGGCGATGGCGCGATTGACGCTCATGTCGGATCGTAGGGGACGGTGCCCGATTCCCGGTTCCCGGTTCCGCGCGCGGGCCGATCACCCCACATCGCCGAGGCCCAGCCACGCGCCGTGCGTCTTGAGCAGGCGCCGGCGCAGGAGGGCCTCCTCGGGCGCGCCCAGGCGCGGCGACCGATCGATCCACTCGGCGGCGTCGCGGCGCGCGAGCTTGAGCAGGGCCAGGTCGCGGGCGAGGTCGGCGACCTTGAGGGGCGGTGCGCCGGACTGGCGCGTGCCGAACACCTCGCCCGGGCCGCGCAGCTCCAGGTCCTTCTCGGCGATGGCGAAGCCGTCGGAGCAGTCGGCCAGGGCGCCGAGGCGCTGCCGGGCCTCGGGCGCGTCGGTCTCGGCGATGAGGATGCAGGCGGAGGTCTTCGACCCGCGTCCGACGCGCCCGCGCAGCTGGTGGAGCTGGGCCAGGCCGAAGCGCTCGGCCTGCTCGACGATCATGAGCGTTGCGTTGGGGACGTCCACCCCGACCTCGATGACGGTGGTCGCGATCAGCGCGTCGAGCTGGCCGTGGCGGAACCGCCCCATGATCTGGTCGCGCGTGGCCGCCCGGAGGCGCCCGTGCAGCGCCGCCAGGCGCAGGCCCGACAGCTCCCCCCGCTCGAGCCGGCGGAGGGTCTCGCGCACCGAGGCGCTCTCGCCCCCTCCCCCTCCGGTCCCCTCTCCGGCGCCGCCGTCGATCGTGGGCACGACGATGTAGGCCTGCTCGCCGCCGCCGATGCGGGCGCGCACGAACTCGTAGACCTCGCGCCGCTTCTCGGGGCCGACGATGCGGGTCTGGATCGGCGTGCGCCCCGGGGGCAGCTCGTCGATCGTGGAGATGTCGAGGTCGCCGAAGAGCGTCAGGGCCAGCGACCGGGGGATGGGGGTGGCGGTCATGACCACCACGTGCGGCGTGGTCCTGCCATCGCTGGCCTTGGTGCGCAGGGTGGCCCGCTGCGCGACGCCGAAGCGGTGCTGCTCGTCGATCACCGCGACGGCGAGGGACTTGAAGCGCACGGTCTCGGTCAGGAGGGCGTGGGTACCGATGAGGAGATCGAGGTCGCCCGCGGCGCACCGGGCCTCGATCGAGGCCCGCTCGGCGGCGGGCGTGGCGCCGGTCACGAGCGCCGCGCGGACGCGCGAGCCGGCCAGCATCGCCGCGATGGAGGTGTGGTGCTGCTCGGCGAGGATCTCGGTGGGGGCCATGAGGGCGGCCTGCTGGCCCGCGGCGACGGCCGGGAGCATGGCGGAGAGCGCCACGACGGTCGGG
>CAYWOF010000332.1:0-4622 GCA_964459825.1 uncultured Phycisphaeraceae bacterium
CCGCCCACCGGAACGCGGGGACGGGCGGGAGGCGCCCGCAGGCGCACAACCGGGCGGCGACGAGCCAAGACCCTCCGAGGCCGGTGGCGGCAAAACGAAACAAGGCATGGCTGTCTCCCAGGAGAGATGCCAGTGTACCGCGCCGCGCACCGAACGCAACGCCAGCCCTCCCGGTCGGCTTCCGACGCGGCCGAGGTGCGCTGCGGCATCGCCGCGTGGTGGCGCGCTCGGGCGCGCTGCTCCTACGGCTATGCCTCAGGCGAACGCCGCTATCCCCGAGCATCGCACGAACGTCCGTCGGCCGGGACAGCGGCACGTCCCGGATCACGATCCGGAGGCACGGGGCCTCTCCCCTGTCCGCCTGAGCGGACCGGGAAGTGGACGTGCAGGTCGCGACCGAGCGCACCCGGGGATTCGGTGCCACTCGCCCAACCCGAGCCCCCTCGCCCGGATCCGTCGGAGAGCAAGTGCACGGGAGCGTCGTACAGGGAAACCGGGCGCCACGTGTCGGATCAACCTGCGGGCGGCCCGTTTCCCGCGCGCGCGGCTTCTGCGGCGGCGCTTGTGGGGTGGGCACCCTCGTGTGGCGCGACGTGTCCGCGCAGCCCCCGTGGCGTGGGTCGCCGGGGGCGACCTGGCTGCTTCTTGACCCCCCCACCCCCGCGCGTATCGTTCGGCCTTGACAATCCGGGCAGGTAGCTCAGTTGGTAGAGCACCGCACTGAAAATGCGGGGGTCGCCGGTTCAAGTCCGGCCCTGCCCACTTGGCCGTGTTGCGCGTGGCCGCGCTCATCCGCGCTGCGCGGTGCAACAGCGGCCCTCAGCATGGTCAGCGTCTGGCGCCCGGCGTGGCGAGCCGAATCCGGTAGAGGCCGGTGCGGGCGGTGACATAGAGCGTGCGGGCATCGTCGTCGCCGAACGCGAAGTTGGCCGGCAGCTCGGGCAGGGCGAGCGTGCCCAGGGGGGTACCTTGGGGTGACCAGATCCAGAGGCCCCCGGGGCCCGACACGTAGACGCGGCCCTCCGCGTCGACCTTGAGCCCGTCGAGGCAGATCTCCCCGGTGACGTGGCACAGGTCCGCGAAGACCGAGCCCTCACTGAGCGTGCCATCAGCGCCGACGCGGTAGCGCATGACGACCTTGCGGCTCTCCTCCCAGTTGTCCACGTACAGCCAACGCTCATCGGGCGAGAACGCCAGGCCGTTCGGCGCGCCGAGGTCCGTCGAGGCGAGGCGCAGCGAGCCCTCGATGAGGCAGTAGACCCCGCTGTGGGCGAGTTCCTTGCGCGGGTCGCCGAACACGCCGGGCAGCCCGAAGGGGGGATCGGTGAAGAAGAGGGCGCCGTCGGAGCGGTAGACGCAGTCGTTCGGGCTGTTGAGCCGCTTGCCCTGGTACCGGTCGGCAAGAACCGTGAGCGTGCCGTTGGGCTCCAGGCGTGTGACGCGGCGGTTGCCGTGCTCGCAGATGGTCAGGCGGCCCTCGGGGTCGAGGGCCAGGCCGTTGGAACCCGGCTGGCGGTACTCGCCGATGTTGGGGCCTTCGATCCCGGAATACCCGCTCTTGGTGCGGAAGATCGAGACGCCGTGGAGCGGGTCCCAGCGGTGGATGACGTTCTTGTTGGGGTCGCTGAAGAGCAGGTAGCCGCCGAATCCGCCGCCGCCGTACCGGTTGTCGGTGACGGCGGGCACCCAGAGCGGCCCCTCGGTGAATGCGAAGCCGTCGGCGAGGCGTTCGGCGCGGGCTCCCGGCGGCAGGACGCGGTCCAGCTCCGGGTCGCTCTTCGCGACGTGCAGAGGAACTTCGACGGCACCCGAGGCGCGCCCGGCCTTGTAGAAGTCGAGCGTGGCGGAGCGGATCCATACGTAGTTGGGTGGCGGGTCGGAGAGCGGGCCGTTGGCCGCGAAGATCGCGACCTCGATCCGGTCCCCGGGCTTCGCGTCCGGGGTCAACGTGACGCGGGTCGGGGCGTTCCAGCCACCGATGACGGGCGTGCGGTCGCCGAGCACCTGGTGCAGCGTGCGGTTGACCCAGACCTCGGCGTAGTCGTCCACGACCAGCTCGAGGACGACGGTCGTACCGGCCACGCCGAACCCGTGGACGGACTCGGGCATGGTCAGGTCGAGGCGGTACCAGCCGAAGGCGAAGCGACCGTTGGTGCGCCGGGCTTCGAGCTGGTCGGCGGGTATGGCGACCCAGGGAGCGGAGTCGAAGTCGGGAGAACCGATGCGCGGGTGGATGTCGTGGGTCCTGACGGGGGCTCCGGACGCCTTGAGGTCGGCGCCCGCGGCGCGATGGTCGGCATCGACGATGTGAGCGTCGGTGTACCGCCAGGTGCCGGAGACCATGGCCGCTCCCGCGGGTGTCCGGAGGTCGACCACGGCGTCGGCGACGGGCGGCGACTGGTCCGGGCGCGCGAGCGTGGACGCGGCGGCGATCAGCGCGGTTGCGGAGAGGAGGTACGTCTGCATCGGCGTCCTTTCGGGGCGGGCGGGGCAGGGGCGTGCGTTGCCGACCCGCCCGCGTGTGGGCGGGCGGGCCGGCAGCCGGAGAGAGGGGTGGCTCGAAAGCGCGGGCGAGCGGCGAACCGTGTCGCCCGGCTGAGGAGGGGCGGGCGTTTACTTGCAGCGGGAGCGGGAAAGCCCGGGCCAGTTCTTCTGCGCCTTCGCGTAGTTCCCGGGCACGTCCTGGTTGAACAGTTCGTACGCCTTCGGCGTGTGCTGGAGCACGAGGCGGCGATCGACGATCTGCCAGATCTCGGGGTTGACAGGCGACACCCTGTTGATCGACGCCGCGTAGCCGCAGAAGCCGCCGAACTGCGGGACGTACCTCGCCGGTTCGCGCTCGAACGTGTTCTTGTGGTCGTTGGTGGTGAACCAGTAGGTCGCGCCCTGGTAGGTGCGGGCAAAGGCCGGATCGCCCTTGACGGGCTTGCCGTCGAAGTACGAGACCGGGTCGTAGCCTTCGAGGGCCAGGCCGTTCTCGTCCACGTTCAGCAGGGTGCGGGGAGGGGCGCCGTTGCGATCGACCAGGCCGGGCCAGTTGGCATCGGCCTTGACGAGGTTGTTCGCCGGGTCCTTGTGCCAGAGGTCCCACGCCTTCTGGTTGTGCTGGAGGATCAGGCGGCCGTCCACGATCTCCCCGTACTCGAGGCTGATCGGGGAGAGTTGGTTGATCGACGCGGCGTACGCGCACCAGCCGCCGAACTGCGGGGCGTACCTGTCGGGGTCGGCCTCGAACGCCGCGCGGTGCTCGGCCGTGGTGAAGTGGTAGACGGCGCCGTGGTGGGTGGCGGAGTGGGCGGGATCGCCGCGGAGGGCCTTGCCGTCGGTGAAGTACGCGACGGGGTCGTAGCCCTGGAGGGCGACACCGTCCTTGTCGAGGTTGAGCAGCACCTTCCGGTCGGCGATGCCCGCATCGGCGGCGCCTACGCAGCGGCCGGGGCCGGAGGCGTCGAGCGTCTCACAGCCGGGGACGGCCGTGCTGCAGGCCAGGCCGGCGAGCACGAGGTACTTGATCGATCCGTTCATGGGGACTCCGAAGCTGTTTCGATTCACGGTGGGGAACCGGCTCACGGGCGGGACGCGGTGGTGGTGGCGAGCGCGGCGGCGCCGGCGATCGCGATCTCTTCGTCCTCGACCTGGCTGTGGGCCCCGCTGACGCCGATGCCGCCGACGACGTGCCCGTCGAAGACGATGGGGACGCCGCCCTGGAGCGGGGTGAGCTCATCCACACCGATGAGGGCGTTGCGCCCCTTGGCGATCGAGTCTTCGAAGGCCTTGGTGGGCTTGCGGAAGATCGCCGCGGACCGGGCCTTGCCGATCGAAACGGGCGCGCCCGCGGCGAAGGTGCCGTCGAGCCGCTGGAAGGCGATCAGGTGCCCGCCGTCGTCCACCACGGCGATGGCGCCGTCGGCGTCGCGCTTGCGGGCCTCAGTGACCGCCGCGGCGAGCACGGCGTTGGCCCCGTCGAGCGTGAGCACCGGGCGCGTGGTGACATGCCCGGCGCGGAAGTGCTCCGGTGGGTTCTGGGGGGTGTGTGCGCCGGCGCTGAGGCCCGCGGCGGCGGCGAGCGAGATGAGGAATGCTGCTTTCATGGGTGTTCCTTGTGTGCTGTGTGATGCCCGTGCGTGGGCGCGGTTTCAGCGCGATGACTGGCGCGGGCGCTCGAGCAGCGCGTAGAGCAGCCCGTCCACGAACGCGGGGTGGCGCGTCAGGGCGATGTGGTCGGCGGAAACGAAGCCGACCTCGGTCCAGCGGATCGGGCTTTGGAGACGGGGGTGCCATTCGCCGCCGGTGCGTTCGTCCATCAGGGCGCTGGCCCGGGTCACGGTTCCGTCGCCCGGGGCGACCTCGCGAATGCGGATGCGCCCGGTGTCGGGCTCGATGGCCAGGATCGAGGCGGTGGGCTCGGCGTCGCCGAGAACGAGGCGCAGTTCGAGTCCGGGCGGGGGCGTCGCGGGCACGTCCAGCGCACGGTGGAACTGCTCGGTGCGGGCGAGGGTCTTGCGCAGGTGATCAATCGCGACGCGTCGACGGGCTGCGGCGTCGGGCACATCGGGCAGGAGCCACTGCAGATAGCGGTCCTGGTCGGGGTCGGTGACGCCCCAGTTGTACCGTTCCCAAAT
>CAYWOF010000333.1:0-4615 GCA_964459825.1 uncultured Phycisphaeraceae bacterium
ACGCGGCCTGCAGGGAACGGTTCGGTCAGACGTTCACCGAGGCGGCGCAGCAGCTCGGCGCGGGCGCCCCGGGAATGGGCGCCCCGACGGGCGGTGTGCCGGGCTTCAGCTCGACGACCCTGAGAGATGTCGACGTCGATGCGCTGTCGGTCGAGCAGACCGACGACCGCGCGACCGTCGCCCTCCCGGGTTCCGACGCTCCTCTCGCGCTCCGATTGGTCGATGGGCGCTGGCTCGTGGACCTCGACGCCGCCGTCGCCGAACTGCCCCCGGAGGCCGCGGCAATGTCGGCCATGGTCGGCACCATGGGGGCCGCCATGGGCGAGGCGTTCGAGGCCCTCGCCACCGAGGTGGAGGCGGGCCAGTACCAGTCGATCCAGGAGGTCATCGCGGCCCTCGGCCAGAAGCTGATGCAGGCCATGCGACCCCCGGGTGGCGGTGGTGGCTGAAGCGCCCCTCGCCCACGCCCTTCGGACGCCGAACAATGGGCCGATGACCCAGGCTGAACCGACGCGCCCCCGCCCCAAGGGTCCCGCGCTGGTTGATGTCCAGATGCACCTGCACACCCCCGCCGACCCGGGGGAGGGTGTCGTCGTGTCGACCGAGCGGTGCACCGAGCGCAAGCCGGCCGCGTTCGTGCGCCACCTGGTGCTGGACGTCACCGGCACCCGCCTCGAGGGCAACTTCCGCCCCGGGCAGTCCTTCGGCGTCCTGCCCCCCGGACTCGATGCGCACGGCAAGCCCCACAAGGTCCGCCTCTACTCCATCGCCTCGCCCACCCGCGGGGAGGATGGGCGCGGGCGAATTATCGCCACGACCGTCAAGCGCACGATCGATGAGCACCGCGACACCGGGCGGCTCTTTCTCGGCGTCGCCTCGAACTACCTGTGCGACCTCAAGACCGGCGACCGCGTGCGCCTGACCGGGCCCAGCGGGAAGCGATTCGTCCTGCCCGCCAATCCCGCCGAGCACGACTACGTCTTTCTCGCCACGGGAACGGGCATCGCCCCCTTCCGCGGGATGCTCCTCGACCTGCTCGAGGGCGCCGAGCCCCGCGCCGGGGCGCGGGGCTCGAGGATCGTCCTCGTGATGGGCGCGGCCTATGCCACGGACCTGCTCTACCACGCGGAGCTCACCGCCCTCGAGGCCCGCCATCCGGAGTTCCGCTATCTCACCGCCATCAGCCGCCATGCCCAGCCCGACGGCCGGCCCCCCATGTACGTCCAGGACCGGCTCACCTCCGATCCCGAGCTCCTGGTGCCGCTGCTTTCTTCAGATCGGACCCTGGTCTACATCTGCGGCCTGGCGGGGATGGAGCTGGGCGTCTTCCAGGCGCTCTCCCGGGTGCTCCCGCCCCCGGCCCGCGAGCCGTACCTGGAGCTCGATCCCGCCGCGGGCGATCCCGCCGCCTGGCAGCGCTCCATGATCCACCGCCAGGTGTGCCCTACCCGACGGGTGTTCCTCGAGGTGTACTGACGGCCCGAACGGGGGTGGAACCGGGAGCGTCATCGGATCGAAGGGGTTGGGCGCCGGACCCCTCGGGTTGACCTTTGCGGGGGGCACTGGTAGGTTTCCCCTCCCGCTCGGATGCCTTTCCCAGCCGGTGGACGCGGCCGGTAGCGGTTTGTGCGGTGCGGAGGCCGCGGACCGCGTCGGGCGTTCGATCGAATCGGTCTCGAGCGTCGCGACGCCGCCTCTCCAGAAGGTCACGCATGACCCGAAGACGATCCCCGGCGTGGTGCGTGCTCGTGCTTGCCCTTCTGGCCACGCCGCTGCGCGCGGCCATCGCCCAGTCCGAGTCCGAGCTGCTCGGGGCGGCCGTCCAGCCCAAGGCCCTCAACCCAGAGGACCTCCTGAGCGACAACCGGAACGTGGTGCGCGACGCGCGCAACCGCATCCTCGAGCCGTTGATGGACCCCAACATCACGGTGCAGGCGCGAATCGACGCGGGGCGCCAGTACCTCCCCGTGCTGGCGCGGGCCGCCGCCGACCAGCGCGACTTCAACGCCGTCAACGCCCTGCGCATCGCCGGGGAGCTCGCGACCGACGCGGGCGTCGACCTTCTCAACAGCTCCCGATCGGACGCGCGGGCGCCGGTGCGCTACGCCGCCATCTTCGGCCTCAAGCGCACCTTCCAGGCGCTGGACAAGTCGGCCCCCGCCATCCTGCCCCCCGCCGCGCTGAACGTCGTCAGCGCGGTCGGGCGCCAGTTCGGCGACGAGCAGGACCCCAACGTCCTGGCGGCGTGCGTCGGTGCCCTGACCGCCGCGGCCGCGGTGCAGCGCCCCGGGTACGAAGGGGCGCGCGAGGCGGCGCTGGGGGAGCTGATCCGGCGGGCGACGGAGCACGTCAAGGCCCTCGGGGAGGCGCCCACCCGCCAGGGCCGGTTGCCCGCGCTCCTGCAGGCCGGGCTCTCCGTCCGGGAGGCGCTGCTCAACCCGAACCAGGCCTTCCCTCCGGGCCTCGTGCCCGCCGCGACCGAGTTCGGCCAGCAGATGCTCAACTACGTGGTCCGCCGCCTGGACGCGGGCGACCTGACGCCGAGCGCCGGCGACGGCCCGGAGGAGGCGGCCCGCAAGAACGACCAGCGCCAGGTGGCCATCCAGGTGGTCAAGGTCGGCGAGTCGCTTCGCGTTTTGACCCGGGCCGTCGAGGACCGGCACCTCGCCGAGCTGCTGGCGGTCGGGACGCCGGAGAAGGACCAGGAGTTCAAGGACCGGGTCCGGCCGTAGCGCCGCGCCCGCGCGCGGTAGGCTTCGACCATGCTCCGCGTGCTCCTCCCGCTGCTCCTGCTGGCCGGCCTGCTCGGCGCTTCGGTCCTCTCGGATCGTCCCGCCCCCCGCGCCGATTTCACCTTCATCAACCGCGGCGATGTCACCACCCTCGACATCCAGCGCATGAGCTGGATGCAGGACATGCGCGTGGGCTACCTGCTCTTCGAGGGGCTGGTGCGTCCGGACGTCTTCACCTCCGACCAGCGAATCGTGCCCGGCATGGCCGAGCGTTGGGAGATCTCCGCGGACGGGCGCGTCTACACCTTCCACCTGCGGTCCGACGCCCGCTGGTCCAACGGCGAGCCCCTCACCGCTCAGGACTTTGTCTTCTCCTGGCGCCGCGCCCTCCTCCCCGACGTCGCCGCCGACTACGCCTCCCTCTTCGAGCTCGTGCGCGGGGGGCGCGCTTTCGCCCGCTGGCGCGAGGCGGCCCTGGAGCGGTACGCGCGGGCCCCGACCGGTCCCGCGCCCGCGCGCGAGCTGTGGGATCGCACCCTGGCCGCCTTCGACGAGATGGTCGGCGTGCGGGCCCTCGACGACCGGACGCTGCGCATCGAGCTCGAGAACCCCACGCCGTACTTCCTCGACGTCCTCACCATGCCGCCCTTCGCGCCGGCCTACCCGCCCCTGGTCTCGCGCTACGACGAGATCGAGCCCGCCACCGGCCGCGTCCGGTGCTTCCAGGGCTGGACGCGCCCGCCGCAGCTCGTCGGCACCGGACCGTTCCGGCTCGTCTCCTGGCGCTTCAAGCGGGGCATGCGCCTGGAGCGCAACGAGCACCACTACAACGCGCCCCACCTGGCCATCGCCACCATCGACATCCCCTCGGTCGAGGACCAGAACGCCCAGGTGCTCGCCTTCGGCACCGGCGCCGTGGACTGGGTCAGCGACGTCTCGGTCGAGTACCGCGCCGACCTGCTCGCCCGGCGCCGCGCGTTCCTCGACGAGCACCGCGCCGAGGTGGAACGCCTCGCCGGCCTCGGCCTGGACCAGTTCGAGATCGTCCGGCGTCTCCCCGACGACCCGCGGGCGCACATCCACCCCGTCCCCTCCTTCGGAACCTACTTCTACGACTTCAACTGCCTGCCCGCGCTCCCCGACGGGCGACCCAACCCGTTCCACGATCCGCGCGTGCGCCGCGCCTTCGCCATGGCCGTCGACAAGCGGTCCCTCGTCGAGCACGTGCGCCGGATCGGCGAGCCCGTGGCCGGCAGCCTGGTCCCGCCCGGCTCGATCCCCGGCTACACGGCGCCCGCGGGCCTCCCCTTCGATCCCGCGGCGGCCCGGGCCCTCCTGGCCGAGGCCGGCTACCCCGATCCCGCACGCTTCATCACCGTGGACCTGCTCTTCAACAAGGAGGGCGGGCACGACCTCATCGCCCAGGCCCTGGCCAGGAACTGGGCCGAGCACCTCGGCGTGCCCGTCGCCCTCTCGCAGAAGGAGATCAAGGTCTTCCGCGAGGACCTCAAGCGCCAGAACTACATCACCGCGCGCGGCAGCTGGTACGGCGACTACGGCGATCCCACCACCTTCCTCGACATCCATCGCACCGAGGATGGCAACAACGACCGCAAGTACGCCAGCCCTCGCTTCGAGGCGCTCATGAACCGTCTCGAGGATGCCGGCGATCGACTACGGCGAGCACGCTCCTCCGCCGGGGCTGCGGCGGTTCGTCCGGTGCGTCTGGACGCTCGATTCCCCCGGCCCGGCCGACGAAGGGCCCGGGATCGGCGAGGACCGCGTCCTCCCGGACGGGTGCGCCGAGATCGTCCTCCACCACCGGGCGGCCTTCGAGCGGCGGGGCGGGGAGGACGCCGAGGCGACGACCCAGCACCGGCACG
>CAYWOF010000334.1:0-4613 GCA_964459825.1 uncultured Phycisphaeraceae bacterium
CCCGCCCCCCCCCAGCGTGAAGCCCTTGAACTGGTCGGTGCTGAACCCATCGAAGAGCAGCTCCCACCCCGCGGCCTCTTCCTCCGACGTCAGCGTGTTGTGCGCCCGCCGGTCGGACCACTCGGCCGGGAGCGTCACCGCCCCCGTCGCGGCCCACTCGGCCCCGCGCGCCAGCAGCACCTTGAACTGCGGATCGCCGATCGAGGCCTTCTGCTCGTCGCCGCCATTGAGCCACACGTGCCCGAGCGGCGTGTGGAAGATGCGCCCGGTCCCGTAGATCAGGCGCATGGCCATCGGCTCCTCCTGACCCGTTCCGCCCGATTCGGTCGAGCTGAACGCTCGGGCCAGCGTGCCGAACGTCGTGCCCTGCGTGTTGACGAGTTTGTGGTACAGCTCGTCGGGGTGGGCCACCATGTCCGGCAGCCCCTTGGTGATCGGGTGCTCCCGGTCCGAGTAGGTCACGTCGAACGCGTGGAATCGGCCGTGCCCGGTCGTCCCGCCGACCCACATCAGGCCGCAGAGCTTCTCGTACTCGGTCCAGCCGACGAAGGCGTTGTTGGCCGCGTGGATGATGACGACCCCCGTGCCGGCCTTGACGGCGTTGAGGAAGTTGGTCTCCGCCGGCTCGCCCCAGCGCGGGCCGTTGTAGTCCAGCACGATCAGGCCGACTCCCTTGAGCGCACCCGCATCCCGCAGGGCCGCCGGCGCATCGTCGGCGATGGTCACGTCGAACCGCCCGGTCGCTTCCAGCGTGTCCGCGTGGTAGCGCGAGGTGTACCGCCAGTTGTGGTTGTTCTGGCCGGTGATGAGGAGCGTGCGGATCGCCTCCCCGGGCCCGGCGGCGGGAGCCTCCTCGGCATCGGGCCAGGCGAGTGCAAGACCGGCGACGGCGATGGCGGCTGGGACGATCATGGCTTGCTCCGGGACGGGGGAGAGGGTGGTGACGGGCGCGCGGCGGGGGGTGGTGCGGCTGGGCGCTTGCGCCCCGAGGATACCGCAGGTGAACCGGACTTCGCGAGGCGAGGAGTGGCTTCCGGCGACCCCCGCACAACCACGACCGGCGGACGTCCCGGTTCCGCGGGGGTCGGGTTCGCGCGGGGCTTCGCGGAATCGGGCGGCGAGGTTGTGGAGGAGCCCGCGGGGATCGGGGCCGACGCCGCTCGTGCGCGAGGATCGGACCAGCCCGCCGCCGCCAGGGGTGGGCTCCAGCGCTCGCGTTCCAGGCGTGCCGCCTCGGCGAGGGCCACCCCCGGGGCCGGAGCCGGCCGGGCCGATCCGGCGCCCTCGGTCGCGGGTGCGGTGCCATCCCACCACCAGCAGGTCCACACGGGCAGGTCCATGTCCACCGCCACGTCGGCCAGTTGCCGGTCCGTGAAGTCGACGTAGGGGGCGAGGATGCGGATGGGCCGCGCCCGACCCACCGACACCAGGCGCGAAGCCAGGACCGCCCGGTTGATCGCGTCGGCGATTTGGGCAAGGTCCAGTTCCGTGCCCGCGTGGATCGGCCAAAGGACCGCCTCCAGGCCGTGCGCCCCGGCGGCCAAGGCGGCCTCGATCAGCAGTCGCGTCGCCAGCGCGGCATCCCCATTCGAACGGGTGCCGGCCACCGGAGGTCCGGACGCGGCGGAGAGCCCGAAGAGATCGGCCTGCGCACTGGCCGCAGCCGCCCGGGCCGTTGACGTCTCGTCGCCCGGGATGTCGACGATCCAAGCGAGCGAGCGGCCGGGCGCGTGCCCCCTCGTCCATTCGTCATTTGTTTGGCTCTTGGGGGCCCAGCCCGGCAGTCTGGCTGGATCTGCACCGTTCGCGATGGCGACCAGTCCCGCAAGGCAGCCGTCGGCAATAACGAGGATTCCCGGTTCGGAGGCCATCCGAGGACATGGTACCGCGCCCGGGCCCCGGCGCCGGGCGACGGCCTGTCCGGGTTTTTGGGCGACATGCCGACGCCGCCGGGGCGGGCGCAAGGTGAACTGGGAGGAGGCATTGCGGGGGGTGTTAAAAAAAGAAAACGACCCTGACACTGGCCTTGCGGCCAGCCTGTGGCACATTGGAGATGTACGCAACTGTTGGGAGGGATCATCGTGAATAGTCGTATTCCGTCGGTTGCATTCCGTTCGTCCGCGCTGGCGATCGCGCTGTTCGCGGGCACCGTGCAGGCCGATTCCTGGCACCGTTCCAGCGACTGGATTCCGGGCACGACGCACGGCTCGACGGCGGGCAACCCCAGCTCCGTGGGCGGGCAGCCGGCGTGGCAGTACGAGTGGGTCAACGGCGGGCCGCTCGGGTCCATCAATGCCTGGTATGCCCAGCCCGGGACCAAGATGACCTGGGACTCCGCGTGGTTCGCGACGGGCGCCGGCGCCTGGGCCAAGGGTGACAACGTCAACCCGGTCGTCCAGAACACCAAGGTCACCCACAACATGACGCCGGCGTACTTCGGCGACATCCCGGTCGTCCGGTGGCTCAACCCCTTGGGCAACGGCAACCTCGTGGACATCACGGGCTCGCTCGAGATCAAGTGGGCCGGAACCACCAACCTCACCAGCGTCCCGAACGTGGACGTCGCGTTGGCCAAGTACGACGCCTCCACGAACCTGACGACGCTGCTCTATTCGACCACCGCACTCAAGCCGACGCCCGGTGGGGCTCCGGAAACCGTGACCGTGCCCGTTTCGCTCCAGGCCATGTTCGATGCGGGCGACTCGCTGGTGATCTCCCACCGGGCCCACGCCTCCGCGAGCGCCGGCTGGATCGCCACGACCGACGACATCACGATCACGCAGGTCATCCCCGCCCCCGGCGCGATGGCGCTCCTCGGGCTGGGCGGGCTGGTCGCGGCCCGGCGACGCAGGTAGGGTGATACACGCCGCGGCCGGGCGTGGTGTGAAGCCCGGCCACGAGTAGCGGTTTTCTATCCACCCGAGCCCCGGCTATTCTGTTGGCCGGGGCTTGTTTTTTTTGGCCTTGCCAAGCCACCGACATCCCGGCTGGCGCCGCCAGGGGCAATCGCGGGCCAGACCCCGGTGCCGGGCGCATGCGGGGGACCCGGGCACTCGCCGTTCGCAGGACGATCGCACGTTGATCGCCCCAACACGGGCTGGTTCCCAATCGGGGAAGTTTGCTCGTGGCGGTTCGCGGATGGCCCGCACACGATGCTGCACTTGTGACGCTCGCCGCGATGAAGCGCGGCGCTGAGGGTCTCGGGCGCAGTCCGTGCCGGCGCCGCCCCACGGGGGGCTCAAGTGACGGGAGAAACAGCCATGAAACGCAACCTCGCGTTCGCGATGACGGCGGGGCTTCTGGCTTTCATCGCAGCACCGGCGATGGCGCAGGCCGCGCGCCCCGCACCGGGCGGCTCGTGGCAACGGGCCACGGATTGGGTACCCGGGTCGACTCACGGCTCCACGATGGGCAATCCCAGCATGGCGGGCGGGTGGCCCGTCTGGCAGTACGAGTGGGTCAACGGCGGCCCCTTGGGGTCCACCAACGAGTGGTACACCCAGCCCGGGCACCTCATGACCTGGGACTCATCGTGGTTCGGAAAGGAGGTGGGCGTCTGGTCCCGGGGAGACGACACCAATCCCGTGATCACGCCGACCAAGCTGGTGCACAACATGACCGCGGCCTACTACGACGACATCCCGCTCGTGCGCTGGCTTATGCCCGGGGGCAGCACCCGGGTGGTCCACGTCTTGGGCGATATCAGCATCAAGTGGGCCGCCACCTTTGACCTTCCGAAGGTGCCCGGTGTGGATCTCGTCATCGCCAAGCAGGACAACGCCGGTGACGTCATCCCCCTGTTCTCGACCACGTTCGACAAGCCCACCCCGGGCGGCATCCCCGAGATCCTGACGTTCCCGATCGAGCTCAAGACGATGATGCGCGAGGGAGAGTCGCTCCTGTTCACGCATCGGGCGCACTCTTCGAGCCTCCGGGGGCGCATCGCGCTGACGGACGACCTGGATATCAAGTGGGGGCTGGTGCCCGCCCCCGGCACCCTGGTCCTGGTGAGCCTGGGTGGCCTGGTGGCGGCCCGCCGGCACCGTTAGCCGACGCGGCTCGCCCGTGTGGCGCGGCCGCGCGCAATGGACTTTCCTCCTTCGCAGCCCCGGCGCGCCTGGCCGGGGCGTTTTTTCGGGCGTCGCACTCCGAGCACGCCCGACGCATGCCCACCCCGGAGGTGCGGCAACGCTGGGCCGGGGCTCGTGGCCCGGGGCCGGCGAGACGGGTGAGCCCGCGCCGCATCCCCGCGGGAGCGACCCATGCAGGCTCGGACCTCGATCGCGGCGGTGGGAGTGGGGTTGTCGTGGCTGCTCGGCGGGTGCGCCACCATCATCAGCGGGACGGAGCAGGACATCCCGATCACGACCGTTCCCGAGGGCGCGACGGTCACGGACAGCGATGGCGCCCGCTACATCACCCCCTTCAAGGTGCGCCTGAGCCGCAAGTCCGCGCACACGCTGGTCGTGAGCCATCCCGGCTATCACAGCGAGCGGATCGAGATCAGACAGGAGGTCAACGGCGCGGTGCTGGGCAACATCCTCCTCGGAGGCGTCCTCGGTGCCGTCGTGGACGTCGCCTCCGGCTCGGCGGCGCACCTCACACCCGCCAAG
>CAYWOF010000335.1:0-4605 GCA_964459825.1 uncultured Phycisphaeraceae bacterium
ACGACCAGCCCATCCCCGCTGACACCGTGCGCGATGCTCCGCTCCTGACCGGCCAGCACACCCAGATCCTGAAGTGGGCCCATCCCCACGCGGCGATAGGCGTGGGCATCAGGGAAGGGACCTCCCATCCAACCCACGATTGCCTCCCCGCTGGAACCGGCCCCCAGCGCCGGGGTGTTCTGCGGCATGCCGGGCTCGAGCCCGAAGTCGTGCCGGCCCCCGGCGACGGTCCAGGTGAATCCTGGCGTCAGCGCGCCCCCGTAGTTGGCCCCGACCGCCACAGACCCATCCGCGCTCAATCCCTGGACCACACCCCCCGTGGCCTGGGATGGCCTTCCCACGAGCCAGAGACCCGTGGTCTGGGCGCCGGCAATCGGCGACAGCAGCAGCGATGCGCCGAGTGCGATCGCCGCGATGCCACCGCGGATGGCAATCGATGTCGCGCTGCGGGCTCTCATGCGGGGGCCTCCGTTCGACGGGCCTTGAGCCAAGTCGAACCCCTTCCCAGCGCCGTGCCGACCGGCACCGGGCGCTCGGCCGCGAGCGCCGAGCGCCAACCCATCTTCGCCCCACGAGAGGCCATCCCTAACCCCCCCCCAACATCTTGCCCAAAGGTACATCAGGGTATCGCACCCTGCCAGGCAGGAGCCAAGAAAAACAGGACCAACTTATCGCTTGAGCACCAAGCCCCGGAACATGGGTGGCCGAACGGGGATCGCGCGGCGTTCGCGACCGCAGTCGAAAAGCGCCTGGCTCGCGCCGGCTCGCCGCCGCCCGCTAAGGCCCCCTGAGTGATTCCGTTGCCCGCCGAACCCCCCAGCAATGGACCACGGCTTCTCCTGTGCGCCGGTAAGGGAAAGACACCGGGCCACCATGAGAGGATGCGCTCGGCCCAGCGGAGCCATCTTGCCAGGTCGTGGGTGTTGGTCCGCATTCAAAAAACAATGACCGCCGGCCTTGCGGACCGGCGGCCGTAGGAGTTTGCCTACGCGGGCTGCGCAACGCAGCTCCGTCGAGCTCGCGTTTAGCCGCGCAGCCCCTTCGTACAGTCACACGTCGTCACTGGATCACCTCCTTCATGAAAGAGCCATCCCAGCCGTCGCCGCTCTGCACTGGCGGCCGCCGGGCTCTTCCTCCGCGGACCGTCGCCCGCGGCTCATCGCCCGGAGCCGACGGCCCACTGGGCCCGCTCCGGTCGTCGCCCGCCCGGTCCGGCCCTCCCGTTCGCGGGTTCTCCGCCGTCGGGGCCGGGGGGCGTGCGATACACCATTATCGCACAACTGCTACGGATCGGCAACAGAAAAGTTCCCTCCGGCACGGACCGGTAAGCACGCCGGGGCGGCCCCACCCCCCCACCCTCCCGCGCCGCCATCCCCAGATTCACACCGACGCCGGCCGCCGGGCCCGGCGGCGCGTTCGGCGATGCGCCGCCCGCGCTACGGCTGGTAGCGGTCGAAGGCGCCCTTGGCCGCCTGCTCGTCGAGGTACTTCTGGAAGTCGCCCGTTCGGTAGGACAGGAAGCAGAAGGCGTGGTGCACGGCGAGCCACTCGATGTCCGTGGGGTCCTCGGAGAGGTCCTTGCGCATCCGGTTGAGCTCGGCGAGGATGGTCTCGGCTTTCATGGAGGATCCTACTCGGGACCGGGCGGGCCCGATCCTCGCGGGGTCAGACGCGGCGTCCCGCGGCCAGGGAGGCGAGGCGAGCCGCCGCGTACAGCACGGTCAGGACTCCCACGATGCTCGGGCCCGTGGGCCAGTCGGCCTCGAAGCTGAGCACCAGGCCGCCGAGCGCGCCGGCCTCCCCCAGCGCCACGGCCAGGGCGAGCACGCGCCAGAGGCGGTCGGAGAGGTGCAGGGCCGCGGCCCCCGGCAGGACCAGGAGCGCGGTGGCGAGCACGACGCCGGCCAGGCGCATGGAGGCGACGATGGCGAGCGTGATGAGCCCGAGGAGCAGGAGCTTCATCGCGTTCGCCGGGACGCCGAAGGCGGGGGAGGCGGGCTCATCGAAGGCCCAGAAGAGCAGGGGACGCCGGTACCACCAGGCGGCGCCGACCACGCCGGCGGCGATCAGGCACGCCAGCCCGGCATCGGTCCAGGAGACGCCCGTGATGGAGCCGAAGAGGATCGTCTCCCAGTTGGCGGGCCTGGGAAGTCCCTCGCGCCCGGCGCGGGCGTAGGCCTCGTGCAGGAGGATCGCGCCGAGGGTCATGGCCGCCACCAGCACGATGCCGATCGCGGTGTCGGCGGAGGTGCCGCGCCGGGAGGAGAGCGCCGCGATCAGGCCGGCCGCGCCGAGGCAGAAGAGGAGGACCACGCCGAGGTAGCGGGGATCCCAGGCGCCGGTGGCGGCCAGCCCGAGGATGGCGGCGAGCCCGGCGCCGCCGAAGGCCGCGTGGCTGATGCCCTGGCCGATGAAGGAGAGTCGCTTGAGGACGACGAGGACGCTGAGGATGGAGCACATCGCCGCGATGGCGAGGCCCACGACGATGCCGGGCCGGAAGAGGTCGGCGAGGGCGGGGTCGGTGAGGTAGTGGAGGGTGCGCACGGGGCGGGTCAGTGGTGGTGCGAGGGGTCGTGGCAAGCGGCGGCGGGGTGGGCGTGGATGTGGACATCGCCGAAGATGGCCGCCACGTCGTGCCGGAAGACCTCGCCGAGGACCTCGGGCGTGAGGCCCTCGGGCGCGACGTGGCTGTGGAGCGTGCGGCTGAGGCAGGCGACGCGATCGCAGCCGGAGGCGATGGTGCGGATGTCGTGGCTGACGAGGACGATGGTGAGGCCCAGGCGCCGGTGCAGGGACCCGATGAGCTCGGCGAAGCGCTGCTGGCCGGCGATGTCGATGCCGACCGTGGGCTCATCGAGGAGCAGGATCTGGGGGCGCCCCGCCAGGGCGCGGGCGATCATGGCACGCTGGAGCTGGCCGCCCGAGAGCCTGCCGATGGGACGGTCGGCGAGATCGGCCGCGCCGACGACGCGCAGCGCCTCCTCGACCGCCTCGCGCCGCGGGGTGGGGAGCCGGTGCCACGGCGCGACGCCGCGGGCGGCGGGCATCGCGACGACCTGGCGCACGCTGAGGGGGAACGCCAGCTCGGCCTCGATTCGCTGGGGCACGTAGCCGATGAGCCCCTCGCGCCGGGCCTGCTCGGGCGTGCGCCCGAGGACGGTGATTCGACCGTGCTGCATCGGGAGCAGGCCGAGGGTGAGGCGCAGGAGCGTGGTCTTGCCCCCGCCGTTGGGCCCCAGGATGCCCAGGCGCCGCCCGGCCGGGACATCGAGGGTGATGTCCTGGAGAACCCGGGCCTCGGTTGCCCCGTCCGTCTCGGCGCCGGGGCGGGAGTAGGAGAACGAGACGCCCGAGTAGCGGATGGCGGGAGCCGGGGCGGACGAGGGCGAGGCTGGCGTGGGGGTCGCGGTCATGGCACGTGGACGGCCTGCAAGGTATCGCGAGAGACACTCGCGGGCCACGGGCGGGCGGGGCGCCCGTGCCACGCCACGGGAGCGAGCTACGGGGCGAGCCCGCGCACGAGGGCGTCGAGGTTCGAGCGCATGAGGATGAACCAGTCGGGCTTGCCCTCGGGGTCGAGCGTCTCGAGCCGACAGCCGGCCTGATCGGCGATCCGGCGGGCGGCGACATCGCTGAACTGGGGCTCTACGAAGAGCGTGCGGGCGCCCTCGGTGCGCAGGGCCGCCACGGCCGCGCCGATCTGCGCGGGGGTGGGCTCCTGCGTCTCGATGGGGCGAACCACCGCGGCGACCCTGAGGCCGTAGCGCTCGGCCAGACGGCCCCAGGCCGCGTGGTGGGTGACGATGCTCGCGCCGGCGAACGGGGCCAGCCGTTCGCGGTGTTCGCGGTCCACCTCGTCGATGGCGGCCAGCAGGGAGCGCTCGGCCTCGTCCAGGCGGGCGAGCGCGCCCTCGTCGAGCCCCGGTCCGTTCCGGGCGGCCTCCTCGACGGCCCGGCGCAGATGGGGCACGAAAGCCCGCACGAGGGATGGATCGAGCCAGAGGTGGGGATCGACCGGTCCGTGGGCGTGCCCGTCGTCCTCGTGGTCGGCGTGGTCGTGGTCGGCGGCGGCGGCCAGGCCGACGGCGTCGGCGAAGCAGAGCACGCGCCGGCGTGGCGAAGGATGACCGGCGAGGAAACGCTCGAGACCCGGCTCCAGGCCCAGGCCGACGTGCACCACGAGGTCGGCTTGCGCGAGCGCGGCCAGATCACCGGGCGTCGGCTCGTAGCCGTGGAGCGAGCGACCGATGGGAACGACGGTGCGGACGGTGGCGCTCTGGGGAGCCAGGGCGCCGGCCAGACCGACGAGGGGGGCGACGGAGACGACGATGCGGAACGGACCCGCCGCCCGGGGAAACGGTGCGCGCGAGCAGGCTCCCCCCACCGCGAGGGCGACGATCGCGGCCAGTGCCAGGACCGCGCTCCGGATGGGCCGGGCGTCCGGCGGGGGGCGCGAGCGTGGCGATGGGACCATGGGGTGGGGTGACGATCGGGGCGGACGCCAGATGATAATCCATTTGCAATAAGCGTCAAGGCGGCCCATGCCCCCCGGGGCGCGGGTTCTCGCTCCGGCGCGGGGCGGTTCGATGGGTCACGGGCGGACGG
>CAYWOF010000336.1:0-4569 GCA_964459825.1 uncultured Phycisphaeraceae bacterium
GGTGCTGATGAGGCGCAGGGGCTTGCCGAACATGAAGTCCACCATGGCGTGCAGGCGCCAGGCGATGTCGTTCTCGTGGATGGGCTCGCGCTCGCGCGGCGCGCGGTCGTCGCGGGCGAGGTCGCGCGCGGGCCGGCGCCGGGGCGCCTCGGGCGGGCCGGAGGGGGCGCGGTAGTAGCTCCAGAGGCGGCTCAGGCGCGGGAGGGTGTCGCGCTCGTGCTCATCGATGAGCAGGCGGAGCAGGCGCTCGTCGAGACCCAGGGGTGCGAAGGGTTGGAGGGACATGGCGGCGCGTTCCGGTGGGAGCGCGGCGGCGCGCCCCGGGGCGAGGCGAGGGGCCGGGTGCTCGGCGAGCACGCGGGCCCTCTACCCCTCCCCCCAAAACCCAGTTGCGCGCGCGCGCCGACGGGTCATAAGCGATCACTAACGCGCGCAAGTCGTGTGGGGACAGGAAACAAAAAATCTTGGGAGGAATTCGGAATTCGGGCGCGCGGAGGGACAAAGCGCGCGCGCAAAACAGGGTCATCGGGCGCGCGGCGCCGGGGTCGAGGGGGCGCGTGGCGAGGGCGGCGGCGCGCGAGCTCAGATCGTGGCGGGCTCGGGGCTTGTCAGTCGGTCGCCTCGACGCGCGTGTACTGGTCGAGGTTGCAGACGACGAGCTCGCCGCTGTCCTTGCGGAGCTCGAGGCGGTCGAGCCAGAGCTTGTGGTCCTTGCTGTGGGCGAACCAGGAGCCGGTCTTGGACTGGCCGTAGCGCAGGATCGTGCCCTCGACGGTGGTAGCGAGGGGGCCGGACTGGCGCGGGACCTGCTGCGTCACGCGGACGCGGGTGCCGGGATCGAAGCGGAGCTGGGTCATTGGAGGGGAGTATATGAGAGGGCGAAGGGGCGAAGGGGCGAAGGGGCGAAGGGGCGAAGGGGCAGAGGGGCAGAGGGGCGGAGGGGCAGAGGGGCAGAGGGGCGAAGGGGGGCGTGAAGCGGACGTGGCGGGGGGCCGATAGTTCGGGGCATGGGGTGGCTGGTGCGAGTGGCCGAGCGGTTCCTGGCGTGGGTCGATGGCCTGCCGTACCTGGCGGCGAGCGGGCTCTCGACGCTGGCGTTCGTGCTGGTCGTGGCGATGTTCGTGCCGCTGCTGGTGTGGTACCTGCTCGCGCGGATGCGGGTGGAGGTGTTGGGGCGGGCGCGCGCGGCGTGGATGCTGGCGGGGGTGAGCGCCGCGCTGGCGGTGGTGTTCGGGCTGCTGTTCGCGGCGGGGCTGGGGTACGTGCGCCGGCAGTACGGCCTTCCGCCGCGGGCGCCGAGCTACTCGCGGCCCTATGCGGCGTTCGCGACGCTCCCGCTGCTGGCGAGCGGCGCGGCGGCTGCCCTGTCGGTGGCGGCGGCGAGGGTGGCGATTCGCGCGCGGGCCTGGCGCCGGCGCGAGCGGGAGACGCGACGGATGGCCGCGTGAGGTGGATACGCGGGGGCGCGGGTGATGGTGTGTGTTCGAGCGGTCCGAGCCCCCGGAGGGGGCGGTGGTTGATAGCCCCGGGTGGAGCGAGTCTTCGAGCGCAACCCGGGGAATGCGGACGAGCCAAGATGGAGCCCCAGCGGGGCGAGGGTGCGTCAATCCCAGATGTACCTCGGGTCGTAGTCGATCCCGTTCTTCTCCAGGAACGCGATGTACTCCTCCTGGAACGTCATCCGCTTGTGGTGCTCGGTCTGCGTGGCGAGGTACCGGCACACATCGTCGCGCGCCGACTCACTCACGGAGAACGACCCGTGCCCGTTCTGCCACGCGAAATGGCGCAGGTCGGGGAACGTCTGATGGATCCAGCCCGAGCTGCGCGACTTGATGACGCGGATGAGATCCGACACGGCCTTGCTCGGGTGGACCTTCAGGAGCTGGTGGTCGTGGTCCGGCATCCCGCCCGCGGCGAGCAGGGCGCAGGATTCGGCGCGGGCGATGCCGCCGACGTACTCGTGGAGGCGCGGGCGCAGATCATCGTGGATGAGGTTCAGCCGGTCCTTTGTCGAGAAGACCGCGTGGACGAGGATGTTGGTGTGGGAGTGGCTCATGACGGGGAGCTTACCTTCGCCCCGCTGGGGCTCGGGGGCGCGCCCACCGCGTACCCCGGGTTGCGCTCGAAGACTCGCTCCACCCGGGGCTACCGACCGTCGCCCCCTTCGGGGGCTTGTGCCGGGGTGGACGGCGCTTGCCCCGGGTTGCGCTCGGGTTCCCCGGGTTGCGCTCGAAGACTCGCTCCACCCGAGGCTACCGACCGGCGCCCCCTTCGGGGGCTTGTGTCCGCGCGGGTTACGCGATGACGCCGGCCGCCTTGTCGAGGAGCTGCGTGGCCTCGGGGGCGGTGGGCGCCTCGGCGATGAGGCGGAGGATGGGCTCGGTGTTGCTGGGCCGGACGTGGAGCCAGGCGCGGCGCTCGGGCCAGTCGATGCGGGCCCCATCCTGGGTGTCGACCCTCGCGCCGGCGTGCCCGGCGGCCCACGCGATGAGCCTCTGGACGCCGGGGGCGGCGTCGGCGCGGCGGGCCAGCTCGACCTTGCGCTTCTCGATGGCGTAGGCGGGGAGGCTCGCAACGAGCTCGCTCACCTTCCGGCCCGTGCGCGCCATGAGGGCCAGGACCAGGGCCATGGCCGAGAGCGAGTCGCGCACGTAGGTGACGCGCGGCCAGATCACGCCGCCGTTGCCCTCGCCGCCGAGGATGACATCGCGTCCGGCGGCGGCCTCGCGCTTCATGGCCTCGACGACGTTCGCCTCACCCACGGGCGTGCGCACGACGCGGGCCCCGTGGCGCAACGCGATGTCGTCGAGCATGCGGCTGGTGGAGAGGTTGGCGACGAGGACGGGCTCCCGACCCACAGCCCCTTTGCCCCCTTGCCCCTTTGCCCCTTCCCCGAGGAGCGACTCGGCCGCGAGCGCCAGCGTGTACTCCTCGCCGATGTACTGGCCGCGCTCGTCGACGATGGCGAGGCGATCGGCGTCGGGGTCCTGGGCGAAGCCGATGTCGGCGTGGGCGGCGCGCACGGCGTCGCCGAGGGAGACGAGGTTCTCGCGGGTGGGCTCGGGGGGGTGGGGGAAGAGGCCGGTGGCGTCGGCGCCGACGTGACGCAGCTCGCACCCGAGACCCATGACCAGCAGTTCCCGTCCGGCAAACCGGCCTGCGCCGTTGACGGAGTCAAGAACGACGCGGAAGCGCCGGGCGCGGACGGAGTGAATCTGGTCCATTCCCAGCGGAGCCACGGCTCCGGTCGCGTGCATCGTCGTCGCCCGGTCGTCGCGGATCACCCGACCTCGCGCAGCGGCGGGCGCGGACCCGGGGTCAAGGTAGCGATCGATGATCTCCGCCGCGCCGCGCGCGTCTGGTGCGCAGGCGTTGACCCCCACAAGGGGCACTGTCTTCTCGAAGTCCGGAGGAAGGCGCTGCCCGTGCAACCAGTCCGCGGGGCGCTCCCGGACCAAACATTTGAGCCCGTTCCACTCCTGCGGATTGTGGCTGGCGGTAACGACCATACCGCCTGCGGCCCAGTCACGGTCGGCCACGACGCCCACCGTCGGCGTCATCGCGATGCCCAGGTCGCAGACATCGCACCCGGCGTCGGTGAGGCCGTCGATCGCGGCGCGGTGGATGATCTCCCAGCCCGCCCGTCCGTCGGCGCCGACCACCACCAGCGGGCGGCGCCCCCGGTCTGATGCCTCATGGCGTCGCGGCCCCACGGTCCGATCGGCCAGCCACGCGCCGAACGCCGCGGCGAAGCGCGTCGCGACCTCGGGCGTCAGGCTCTGGCCCACGATCCCGCGCAGGCCGCTGACGCCGAGCATCAGGGGGGCATCGGACATGGGGGGAGGGTAGACGGAGGCGAGTGGTGACGCGCCGGGTAGCACGCCCAGGGCCGTCGCCGATGGGGTGCACGGCCCGATGTGCCACGGTCCCTCGCCCACGCCCGGGGTTCATACTGTTCCGGCGTGTTCGAGCTGACGGTCCAGGGCGAGTTCTGCGCGGCGCACGCCCTCGTCATCCACGGGCAGCGCGAGCCGGTGCACGGGCACAACTGGCGCGTGCGCGTGACGGTGGCGGGGCCGGCCCTGGATGCCGACGGGCTGCTGTGCGACTTCCACGCCATCGAGCGGGCGCTGCGCGAGGTGACGGGCCGGCTGGACAACCGGAGCCTCAACGACCTGCCGGCGTTCTCGGGCGAGGAGGGCGTCAACCCGAGCGCCGAGCACGTGGCGCGTCACATCGGCGAGCGGATGGCGGCGCTCCTGGGCCCGACGCTCGCGCCGGGCGCCCGGGTGGCGCGGGTGAGCGTGACCGAGGCGCCCGGGTGCGTGGCGACGTGGATGCCGGGCGGAGGGGCAGAGGGGCAAAGGGGCAAAGGGGCAACGGGGCCGGTAGGTCGGTAGCCGGACGCGCACGCGGGCCTTGCGGGTTCGTCCGGATGGGAGCCCGGTGCCTACGCTCCGCCGGCTCCCGCACACGAGAGGCGCCATGACCGCCGTACCCAATCCCCGTCCGGGGCCGGGCGATACCGGCCCGATCCCGTTCCGCCCCCCGGAGGGCGCGGACGCGCCC
>CAYWOF010000337.1:0-4568 GCA_964459825.1 uncultured Phycisphaeraceae bacterium
GAGCTCGACGCCCCCGAGCGCCCCTTCGGGCGCGCCTTCGACCAGACCCTCGCCCAGCGCACCGCGGAGGCCGATGAGTTCTACGGGCACCGCATCGCCTGCCACCTCAGCCCCGAGGACCGGGACATCGCCCGGCAGGCCTACGCCGGCCTGCTCTGCTCCAAGCAGTTCTACCACTACATCGTCGCCGACTGGCTGCGCGGCGATCCGCTCCAGCCCGCGCCGCCGCCAGCCCGGCTCTCCGGGCGCAACAACGACTGGCCCCACTTCTACGCCAACGACGTGCTGTCGATGCCCGACAAGTGGGAGTACCCCTGGTTCGCCGCGTGGGACCTGGCCTTCCACATGATCCCGCTGGCGCGGATCGACCCCAGGCTCGCCAAGGACCAGCTCCTGCTCCTGCTGCGCGAGTGGTACATGCACCCCTCGGGGCAGATCCCCGCCTACGAGTTCGCGTTCGGTGATGTCAACCCGCCCGTGCACGCCTGGGCCTGCTGGCGCGTCTACAAGATGACCGGACCCCGGGGCGGGCGCGACCGCCTCTTCCTCCAGCGCGCCTTCCACAAGCTGCTCATCAACTTCACCTGGTGGGTCAACCGCAAGGACCCCCACGGCAAGCACCTCTTCGCCGGCGGCTTCCTGGGCCTCGACAACATCGGCCTCTTCGACCGCTCCCGCCCCCTCCCCTCTGGCGTCGTCCTCGAGCAGGCCGACGCCACCGCCTGGATGGCCTTCTGCTGCGGCACCATGCTCTCCATGGCCCTCGAGCTGGCGCGCGAGGACCCCGCCTACGAGGACGTCGCCTCCAAGTTCTTCGAGCACTTCGTCGCCATCACCGACGCCATGAACACCCTCGGCGGCACCGGCCTCTGGGACGAGCAGGACGGCTTCTACTACGACCAGCTCACGATCCACGGGCGCCCCGCGCGCCTGAGGGTCAAGTCCATGGTCGGCATCATCCCCCTCGTCGCCGTCGAGGTGCTCGAGGCCGACACCATCGCCGCCCTCCCCGGGTTCGCCCGGCGCATGCAGTGGTTCCTGGACAACCGGCCCGACCTGGCCCGCCACATCGCCTACATGGAGAGCGACCGCCTCGAGTCGCACGCCCACCGCCTCCTGGCCATCCCCTCGCGCGAGCGCCTGGCGCGCGTGCTCCGCTACGTCCTCGACGAGGGGGAGTTCCTCTCCCCCTTCGGCGTGCGCTCCCTTTCGCGCGATCACCTCGAGCGCCCCGCCCTCTTCCGGGCCGAGGGACAGGAGTTCCGCGTCCAGTACGTCCCCGGCGAGTCCGACACCTCCATGTTCGGCGGCAACTCCAACTGGCGCGGGCCCATCTGGCTCCCCCTCAACTTCCTCCTCATCGAGGCCCTGGAGCGCTACGACCACTTCTACGGCGAGACCCTGAAGGTCGAGTGCCCGACCGGCTCGGGACGCTCCATGACCCTCGCCCAGGTCGGCGATGAGCTGCGCCACCGCCTGGTGCGCCTCTTCCGCGCCGATGCCTCGGGCCGTCGCCCCTGCCACGGCGACGACCCCCGCTTCGCCCGCGACCCCCACTGGCGGGAGCTCCACCTCTTCCACGAGTACTTCCACGGTGAAACCGGTCGCGGCCTCGGCGCCGACCACCAGACAGGCTGGACGGCCCTGATCGCCGCCCTCCTGTGCGATCCCGGGTGGCGGCCACGTTCCGCCACCCGCACGGCACCGGGCGACGCGGAGCGGCCCGTCGCCGCGCCCGCCTCGCGCGACTGAACTCCGATCACCCGTCCCGATTGATTTCGCTCGGCTTTGGCGCGCGGATGTGCTACATTGGCCGCCCCTGCCGCACGAGGGGGTGCCGGGCCCGATAAGGAGATCGAATCGGATGCGCCGCCTTCTCCCCCTCACCTGCGCCGCCCTCGGGCTGGCGATCCCGATCGGCGCGGCGGCCGATGATCCGCCCGCGTTCGTCGAGCTCAATGGAGCCCTCTACCGCGTGGAGAAGTCGCTCCAGGAGGGCGGCTCCCTGTTCCTTCACGACGGCGGGCTCCCCGCACTCACGCCCGGGCAGCTCCGGACGCTCGTCGCCGCGCAGCCCCCTCGGATCATCACGCGCGCTCTGGAGCGCGCCCTCGCCGAAGCGCCCCCGACGCAGCTCCTCCCGGTCATCGCGGTCCTCCGCGAGCAGCCGGCCGGCCCCCTGTCCCGTGCCCTCTGGGACCAGGTCCAGCCCCTGCTCGACGAGATCAACGCCGAGCTGCAGGAGGTCAACGGGGTCTGGCTGGCCCGCCCTTCGATGCCGCCGGGCCTGGAGGCGGCGTGGAATCCGCCCGCGCTCCACCCCGCCGACCGCGAGCACCGCACCCGGCTCCTCTCGCTGCGCGATGATCTCGAGCGGGACACGCGACGGCGCATCCACGAAGCGCTGGAGCGCGCCGTAGCCCCCTCGCAGGCCCGCCTGGCGCCCCTGATCGAGGCCCTCGGCGGTACCGTCACCGCCCGCACGGCCACGGTGAGCATCCTCGGCGCCCGGGTTCCGGCGTCGCGCATCGGGGAACTCGCCATCCACCCGCTCGTGGCCCGGCTCGACCTCGACGCCCCCGGCGCGCCCGAGCTCGACAACCACAAGGTCTCCCTCGGCCTCACCACCGGCTTCTGGCCCGCGGGGGTCACCGGCGGCGTGCACGACGTGGGCGTCCTGGACACGGGCGTGCAGCAGAACCACCCGTTCCTCTCCTCCCACCGCTTCCTGTCGAACATGGGACCGTCCGACACCGACACGCACGGCACGGGCATGGCCGGCATCCTCGCCTCCACGCACGGCGCCTACACGGGCATGGCCCACGGGTGCGACACCATCGTCGTGGCCCTCGCCGGCACCATCTCCACCTCCATGCCCGGCATGGACTACATCGCCTCCACGGGCGAGCCCGAGAACGTCAACTACTCCTTCGGCAACGGCACCGCCAACGCCTCCGACTACACGCCCACCGACCAGTTCTTCGACGCCGTCATCGACACCTATCGCTTCATGGTCAGCAAGTCCACCGGCAACGGCGGCTTCGGCAACGGCGCCCCCACGATCACCCACCCGGCCCCCGCCTACAACCTGCTCGCGTCGGCGAACGTCAACGACGCCGGCACGATCCCGCGCGCCGACGATCGGATCGACACGTCCTCCTCGCGCGGGCCCACCCTCGCCGGACGCAAGAAGCCCGACATCGCCGCCCCCGGTTACAACTCCATGTCCACCCACCCGGCGGGCGCCTTCGCGAACATCGGCGGCACCAGCTCGGCCTCGCCGCACACCGGCGGGGGCATCGTGCTCCTCTACGACCTTGGGGTCCCCTCCGTCCTGGCCGCCAAGGCGATCCTCCTCAACACCACCGACGCCATCACGGACAACAACACGGCGACGACCGGCGACGACCAGTTCGTCCCCGGCTCCCACTGGTCGCGCCGCTACGGGTGGGGCTACCTCAATCTCGGCCAGGCGTTCCTCCACGGGCCGGATGTCTTCACCGATTCGGTCCCCGACGAGCCGGAGGATGCCGATTACCGCCTCTACGCCGGCCAGATGTTCACCGACGAGAAGGCCACCCTCGTCTGGAACCGGCACGTCGCGTACAACGGGGCCGCGTTCCCCGCGCAAGTTGAGTCCCTCAGCGACCTCGACCTCTTCGCCTACACGTCCGACGGCACCCTGGCCGCCCAATCGGTGTCCGCGATCGACAGCGTCGAGCAGCTCGACGTCTCGACCGACGGGACCTACGTCCTCAAGGTGGAGGCATCGGGGCCCTTCGATCCGGAAATCCCGGTCGAGCCGTTCGCGCTCGCGACGCAGGAGAACTTCGCTCCGCGAACGGGCCCGAGCTTCACCCTGGGCGTTTCCGAGCCCGCCTCCGTCCCCACCGCCGGCGTCTTCGACATCCAGGTCCAGGTCAAGAACCGCGGCGACTTGCCGGCCATCGGCGCCACGGCCCGGCTCGAGGGCCTGCTGGTGGTCTCCGGCGCCAACCCCGTCGGCCTGGGGACCATCCCCGTGGGCGAGGCACGCACGGCGAACTGGACCGTCCGGGCTCAGACATCCGTGGGGCCGCAGATGTTCTCGGTCCTGGTCCGGAGCCTCTCCTTCGGCGAAGAGTTCCATGCCGATGCGGGGGGAAGCGTGTCCATCACGGGCTGCTACGCCGACTGCGACCAGTCTGGGGCCCTCGACGTGGGGGATTTCATCTGCTTCCAGACCCGGTTCGCCCTGGGCGACCCCTACGCGGATTGCGACGCGAACGGCGTTCACGATGTCAACGATTCCATCTGCTTCCAGACGCGCTTCGCCGTCGGCTGCCCATAGGCGCTTCTCGAGACGAGCCCCGCTCGGGACCGGGTCGGCGCCGGCAGAGTGTGACTTCGTTGATAATTGTGCCCTGGGGGTATTGCCCCAGTCCAAGCCTTGTGGTATCAAAGGGTTGCCGCGCTCCCAGATCGGAAGGTGGGTGCGTAAGGCTGTTGCGCCCGCCCGGGCGCTCGTGGCACGCACGGAGGATGAGAGATGCGTCTGAGCCTCGCCCTTGCCCTGTCCGCCGGTCTGG
>CAYWOF010000338.1:0-4525 GCA_964459825.1 uncultured Phycisphaeraceae bacterium
GCGACTCGAGCGCCAGCGTGATCGAGAGCGGCCCGCCCGGCGCCACCTCCGGATCGGCCCGGAGCGTGTCCACCGCGATGGGCTCGGACGCCCGCCCGGTGGCCACCAGCATCGGCGAGCCCTGCCGGCGCTGACGCACGATGATCGCCGACCGCCCGGAGCCCCCCGCTGCCCCCGGCAGGCCCAGGGCGGGCAGACCGAACCGCTCGCGCAACGCGCCCAGCACGGGGGAGGACGGCGCGCCCATCACCGCGGCCATCGCGTCGCGCGACAGGGCCCGGAACACGGCATCGCACCAGGGCCCGATCGGGGCGGCGCCCTCGGCCTCCTGCTCGCGCACCCACGGCTCGGTCGCCAGCCGGAAGCGCCAGCCGCGCTCGGCGAGCATCCCGGTGATGGCGATCTCGGGCGTGGCCGGGGTGCCCGGCGCGCCGGAGCGCCGCACGAGGATGAACGCGTCGGGCGCGCACTCGTCGGGCGCCCGGGCCCCGACCTCCAGGCGCTTGGTCTGCGTCCGGGCCAGCACGCCGAGCAGGCTCTCGAAGAGCCCCTCGCTCCCCTGCGGGGCCAGCAGCACCGTGCACACGCCGGGCGCGCCCACGCCCGAGGCCGACTCGAGCGCCACCGACCGGCCGCGCACGACCGCCAGCTGGTAGTGACCCTTCTCGACCGCCAGCACGGTCACGCCGCGCTCGATCCCCCGGGGCACGGGGCGCAGGCACCGGCCCAGGCGGGCCTCGACGCCGGGCGCGACCTCGCTCACCACCGCCCACTCGGGCGACGGGCCCGACAGGCCGCGGGCCACCAGCGTCACCCGCCGGCCGAGGAGCTCATCGAACGCCCGCTCCGGGGTCCACCCCAGGGGGGCGGCGAGGCCGTCGTTCCAGGCCCGGCGCATGGCGCCCAGCTCCGGCGTCTCCTCGATGAGCCGCTGGAGCGCCCCGCCCGGGGCGCTGCCCCGCTGCCGGGCGGCGTTGCTGACCATCACCACCGCATCCACATCCGCGGGCAGCAGCGCCAGCACGCGGCGCGACTCATCGCGCGGGCACGGCGCCTGCGCGAGCGCCGCCGCGCTCATGAGGCCGATCGCCAGCAGGATGACCGGGCACCGAATCACGGCTCGTGCACGCTCCAGGAATCCCCGCCCCACCCCCACCCACGGCAGCCCGAGCGACTCGCTCGAGGGGACGAGGAGGAGCGGTTCGGGCCCCCGGGCGCGCAGCCACGCCAGCTGCGAGGCGCGCTCGGGCGTCAGCCCGCCCAGCTCCACCACCACCGCGACGCGCGTCTGGCCCGCGCCGGCGGGGATCCGCAGGGTGCCCTCCTTGCCAGCGCCATCGCCGAGGAACCGCACCGAAGGGAGGTCGCCGGGCACGAGCGCGCCGGTCACCACCATGCGCCGCGCCGCGCCGGGCTCGCTCGCCGTGGCCCGCACCTCGACCGCCAGCCGGTGGACCGGGCCCGCCAGGCCGCGCGAGAGGTCGCCCACCACGCCGGCGATCTGCACCGCGCCGGTGCGCGCCGCCTCGCACCCGCTCTGGACCACATCGCTCACGGGCGCCGGCTCGGAGGTGAACCGGATTGCCTCGGGCGCCAGGCGCTGCGCGATCGCCACGCCCAGGAGGAGGAGGAGCGCCCCCGCCGCCACCGCGTACCGGCCCGCCTCCACCACCCGGCGCACCCGCGCCGGCAGGAACCGGCGCCGGCCGTGCACCCGCGCCAGGATCGCGTCGGTCTGGTCGGGCGCGGCCACGGGCTGGCGCAGCAGCGCGATCACCCGCTCGGTGCTCGCGACCTCGCGGCAGGCCTGGCGATCGCGCGCGAGCATCTGGTACACCCGCTCGCGCGAGCCCTCGTCGAGCTCGCGATCGAGGAGCGCATCGACGAGATGCTCGGGCACCCGCTCGTCGTTCGCCGGGATGTCGCCCATCCCATCCCTCACGTCCACACCTCCCCGACGTGACGCGAGTGCGTCTCGCTGGCCTCCAGCGCCCGGCGGAGCTTGCGGCGCCCGCGGTGCAGGTGGCTCTTGACGGTGCCCTCCGGCATGCTCATGTGCTGGGCGATGAGCGCGATGGGCCAGTCCTGCTGGTGGAAGAGCACGACGACCTCGCGCTGCTCGGGCGGGAGCGTCGCCAGCGCGGCGTTGAGCGCATCGCGCGAGTTGTCGCCCACCTCGTGGTCGATGGTCGGCTGCTCCGGGCCGGCGCCCTTGCCCTGCCACCCGGAGACGACGTCGGTGTCGTAGGCCGGCTTGTGGCGCTGGCACGAGTTGACGTAGAGCCGCTTGGCGATGGTGAAGAGCCAGGTGGAGAACCGGAACCGGATGTCGAACCGGTCCAGGTTCGTCAGCACGCGCACGAACGCCTCCTGCACGATGTCCTCCGCCACCTCGGGACGCCCGCAGATCCGCAGCAGGTAGGCGTAGAGCGACGGCTGGTGGGCCCGGATGAAGGCCTCCGCGGCATCGCGGTCACCCTTGGCCGCCAACTGGATCAGACGTTGCTCTTCGGCGCGTGTCATGGCGTGCTTCCGTGAATATACCGCACCACTGCGTCCCGGTTGACCGAATCGAGCCCCACGGTTGGACTCCCGGGACCGGTATCCGGTTCAGCCAATCGACCGGGGCGGTTCCGGGGCTGGAGGGTCCTATAAGCGTCCTGGGCCAATCCGGCCTGATGGCAGTCCTCGTGAGCGATTGAAACGGCCGCTATCGCTCAATTTCTGGCCTATGATGATCGATAGACGGTCGTTCGATCGATCATGAAGTGGAACTGGCAAAGACCGGATTGGCCCCGATTCACCTGGAAATCGGAGCGGATCGCGAAAGCTGAGGAGCAGTTCCTGCTCGGTGGGGGTGTGCTGGTCGGCACGGTCCGGCACCTGGGCACGGAGGACCACGACCGGCTCACGGTCGACGCGATCAGCACCGAGGCCCTCACGACGTCGGCCATCGAGGGGGAGATCCTCGACCGCGACAGCGTCCAGTCGTCCATCCGGCGGCAGCTCCACCTCGGCGACGACCGCCGGCGCATCCGCCCCGCGGAGCACGGCATCGCCGAGATGATGGTTGACCTGTACCGGCATTACGCGATCCCGCTTTCGGACGCGCTCCTCTTCGCCTGGCACCGCATGCTCTTCACGGGCCGGCGCGACCTGAGGGACGTCGGGCGTTACCGCACGCACCTGGAGCCCATGCAGGTCGTCTCGGGGCGCGTGTACGAGCCGACCGTGCACTTCGAGGCGCCTCCCTCGGGCGCGGTGCCGGGCGAGATGGCGCGGTTCATCGACTGGTTCAACCTCACCGGTCCCGCGGGGGGCGCGCCGCTTCCCGCGCTGACGCGCGCGGGCATCGCGCACCTGTGGTTCGAGTCCATCCACCCGTTCGAGGATGGGAACGGGCGCCTGGGGCGCGCGATCTCCGAGCGGGCGCTGGCGCAGAGCCTGGGGCGCCCGTCGCTCAGCGCGCTGGCGGCGACGATCCTGGCGCGGCGCCGGGCCTACTACGGGGCCCTCGAGCGGGCGAACAAGGACAACGAGATCACGGCGTGGCTGGCGTGGTTCGCCGGGATCGGGATCGAGGCGCAGCGGCGCACGCTCGCGCAGGTCGAGTTCATCGTCGAGACGACGCGCCTGCTCGACGGTCTCCGGGGAAGGCTCAACGACCGGCAGGAGCGCGCGATCCGACGCATGCTGCGCGAGGGGCCCGAGGGCTTCGAGGGGGGCCTGAGCGCCGGCAAGTACGTGACGATCGCGCGGACCTCCTCCGCCACCGCGACGCGCGACCTGGCGGAGCTGGTCGCCCTGGGCGCCCTGCGGCGCGCCGGCGAGCGCCGCCACGCGCGCTACCACCTCGCAATCCCGCTCCGGCCGACCCCGGCCGTGACCATCGACGAGGATGGGAACATCGTGGGGTGAGGGGAGAGAGCAACAGGGCACAGGGGGCACAGGGGGCACAGGGCTACAGGGCACAGGGCAGCAGGGCACAGGGCTACAGGACACAGTGGTGGGCTGTGTTGTGGCAGCTTGGAAGCCACAAGGCGCGGTGGGACGGCCAGAAGGAGCGGAGCCACCACCGGCGGCGACGCCCCCGACGCCGCCACGCCTGACGACGGCACGTCCCCCGCCCTCCCTGGTGGGGGAGGAGGCACGGAGAGGAGCAGGCTTGGTAGAGAGAACGCGAGAAAAGGAGCCCCCACCGGCGGCGAAGACGCCACCACCTCCCCCGCCCCCCCTGGTGGGGGAGGATGGGGCGAGGAGGCCGAGGGAGTGGGCGAGGCGGAGGATGGCGGTAGCGGCGCGCCGGCGTTCGGCGCTGGCGCGCTGGTCGGGGGGCAGGTCCCAGACGGCGCCGGGCTCGAGGATCTGGGTGAGGGTGTCGAGGGCCTTGTCGGCGGCGGCGAGGAGCTTGGCGTGGAACGTGGTGCTCATGCGGGATGAAACGCACGCGGCGGGAAAAAGCGGCGTGGAAGGGGGCGATGACCGCAAAACGGCGCGCGCCGAGGGGGTATTGGGGGGGAATTGT
>CAYWOF010000339.1:0-4466 GCA_964459825.1 uncultured Phycisphaeraceae bacterium
GTCGCCGCGGCCCGATCGACCTTCAGCTCCGCCGCCAGCCGCCCTTCCTCGTCCGCGGCGATCATCAGCGCCTCGTCCTTGAACTCCGCGGCCAGGGCGTCCACCTCGGACCGCGGCCGTGACACGACGAACACGTGGTACACGCCCGCGGCCTCCGGCCAGCGGTCGAAGTACTCCCCCATGAACGCCGCGCACCCGGGATGGGCGGGGTCGGCGACGAAGTGCACGGCGATGTACGGGCGGGTGATTTGCGAGAGGGTGAACTCGTGATCCTGCCGCACGCAAATCAGCGGGACCTCCGGGGGGCCGGGGTCCGACGCCGGAGGTTCCGTGGCCGAAAAAAGGAGCGCGGCCACGCCGCAGGCGGTCATCAGGAGAGTTTCCATTGCTCCTTGGATGCCGCCCGGCAGGGAGAGTGGCAACGAGCGGTGGTCACGGCCCTCCGGCCCGCCGTGACGGACCCCGCCGCCTGGTATCCCACTCCTGTGCGCACACGTGCTTCGCCTGTGGCCGCCACTGCCCCGCGCTGGTCGCCCGCCGCGCTGGCGCTGGTGTTCTGCGTCAACGGAGCCGGGCTGGGGGCGTGGGTGCCGCAGATCCCGGAGGTGCAGGCGCGCCTGGGGCTGAGCGAGGGCGCCCTCGGGCTGGCGCTGCTGGCGATGACCGCCGGAGCGCTGGCCGCGATGCCCTTGACGGGGGGTCTCGCACAGCGTCTGGGCAGCCGTTGCGCTCTGCGCGTGTCGGGCGCGGTCTTCTTCGTCGGACTGGGGCTGCCGCTCTTCGCCGAGTCGCTCCCCGGGCTGATGGCGGCGTTGGTGGTGATGGGGGCGGGGAACGGCGCCCTGGACGTATCGATGAACGCGCAGGGCGTGGCGTTGGAGCGAGCGCGGGGCGGAGCCTTCATGTCCCGCCTCCACGCCATGTGGAGCCTGGGAGGGCTGCTCGGCGCCGCAGCGACGGGCGGGGCGCTAGCGGCGGGCCTGCCGTCGGGATGGTGGATGACGGGCGCCGGCGCGGTGCTGGGCGGGGCGGCGCTGGCCGCGAGCCGTGTCCTGCCCTCGCCTGATAGTCACGCCCCCGCTCGCGGGGCGTGCGTCGCGCGACCGCGCGGCGTCGTCGGCGTGCTCGGCCTCCTCGCGTTCCTGGGCCTGCTCGCCGAGGGCTCCGTCTGGGACTGGAGCGCCGTGTACCTGCGCACGGCGGCGGGGACCGACGAGGGCTTTGCGGCAGCGGGCGCCGCGGCGTGCTCGTTCACCATGTGCGCCGGCAGGTTCCTGGGCGACCGGTTGACGGCTCGCCTCGGCGGCGTCTGGGTCGTGCGCGCCGGCGGCCTCCTCGCCGCCGGCGGCCTGGCCATCGGCCTGATCACGGCATACCCGGTCGCGACCGTCCTCGGGTTCGCGTGCGTCGGCGCCGGCATCGCGAACATCGTGCCGGTGCTGTTCCGCGCGGCGGGGACGGTCGCCGGGGAGGTCCCCGTGTCCGCGCTGGCCGCGGTGACGACGCTCGGCTACCTGGGCTTTCTTGCCGGTCCGGCGGTCATCGGCGGCGTGGCCGAGGTGGCCGGGTTGCGGATCGCGCTCGGGCTCGTCGTGCTGGCGACCCTGGCCATCGCCCTCGGCGCACCGGTCGCGGGATCGCGGATCGGGCCGGGGCGCGAGCGGAATCCGTGATCTGACGACTCCCCCGCAGCCGGATCAACGGCCGCCAGCCGAGGCGGTTGACCCGGAGCCATCGCCGTGCGGGGCGAGCAGCAACACGGCGTGTCCATCGGGATCACGGGCGTGGAGCGCGGTGCGGCCGGCGGGATCGGTGACGCAGCCCGGCGACACCCAGCGCCCGTCCCCGTGTCGAACCGCCGCCGCCGCGGCGCCGGGAGCGCCGGTGAACACCGTCTGCCAGTGGATGAGGTCGCAGGCGCGGGAGTCGCCGGGATAGTCGCGACCGTCGGTCGGCGCAAGGTACTCGAGCAGCTCGACGCCGGGGCCCGCGCCGGTCCGGAGGGTGGTGATCCGCAGGCGGGCGCCGAAGACGTGGTTCAGGTGCTCCTGCTCGGTGCCGTAGTTCTCGCTGCCGCCGGCGACGGTCATGCCGAGGGCGTCCCGGTAGAACGCCACGCTGCGCTCGGTGTCAGCGACGACGATCGCGGTGTGGTCGATCCCCAGGAAGAGGCGATCGGTCGCCGACTGCCAGCGCGGGTCGCCCTTGCCCGGCGGGAACTGGATGACCTCCAGCACGTGCCCCTCGGGGTCCTTGAAGTAGAACGCGGAGATGCCCGCCGCGTTCGTGTTCCACTCCGGCAGCCGCTGCGGCCCGGACGAGGCGTGGCGCACCCGGTGCGACCGCAGGTGGGCGTACGCCCGGTCCATGTCGGAGACGACGATCGCGATGTGCTGGAACCACCGATCGTTGCTGCGCGAGTCGGCGGGGATCGGCCGCCCCTCGGGGGCGAGGTACCCGGTCAGCTCGATGAACTCGTCGCCCAACCGCAGGCGTGCGACGCGGCAACGGGCCCCGAAGACGCCGGACAGCCGCTCGATCGCTTCGCCGGCGTGCTCGCCTTCCGAGACCTTCTCGAAACGCAGCACCCCGGTATAGAAGTCGAGAGCGCGGTCCAGATCGGCGACCGTGATGCCGATCGCGGAGACCGAATGGACCAGGGGCGCGCCGGACGCCGAGGCCGCGCGAGGTTCCGGGAGCGAAGCCTCGGATCCGACCGCCGGTTGCGCTCGTGTGAGCGGGGGACATGCAAGCCAGGCCGCCGACAAGGCGATCGCAGCGGCACGGCTGAGAGGTCGCGATCGCAGGTTCATGGTTGATTGACTCCGAGAGTGGCGGGAACCCGTTCTCCTGCACTCGCACCCCGCGGGTGATCGGATCCGGGGCTTAGCAAAGCCTCAGCCTCGGCGTCCGAGCCGGCGCGCCGCGCGCCCATGCGCTCCAGCAGGTGATCGCCGACGCGCAGCGCGTTGGCCATGATCGTCAGCGACGGGTTCACCGCGCTGCTCGACGGGAAGAACGAGGCGTCAGCGCAGTACAGGTTGTCGAGGTCATGCGCTTTGCAGTGGACGTCCAGCACGCTGATCGCGGGGTCGGTCCCGAACCGGAGCGTCCCGCTTTGGTGGCTGACACCGCTGACGCCGAGCCGCGAGGCGAAGTACGTCGGCCGGGGTCGGCCCCGCCGCCGCTCGACGCGGTCGAGGGCCTCGATGAGCTTGGCCTGGAGGCGGTCGTATGCCTCGGTGTTGTTGGGCGTGTACGACACCCGGATCGAGCCGTCCGACCGGAGCGTGATGCGGTTCTCCGGGTCGGGCAGGTCCTCGGCGGTCAGGAAGAAGTCGATCGTGCGTCGGGCGATGTCGTCGAGCGGGACGCCGGGGAGCGCGTCTCCCCGCAGCCACAGGAGCGTGCCGGGGTCGGGCTTGCCCATCAACTGGATCGTGCCGAGGGGGAACGGCGAATCCGGAGCGGCCCGGTAGAAGTCCGTCATCCCGAAGTGCTTCTGGAACTGCGACGGGTTGGGCTCGCTGCTCACGGCGATGAAGCACCCATTCTGGTGCGTCATGTAGTTGCGGCCCACCTGGTCGCTGCTGTTCGCCAAGCCGCGCGGGTGCGCCGGGCTCGCCGACCGCAGGAGCAGCACGGCGGAGTTAATCGCGCCGCAGGCGAGCACCACGACGTCGCCGGAGAACTCGAGCCGCTCATCGCCCCGGCGCACGACCACGCGCCGCACCTCGCGCCCGCCGGAGTCCGTCTCCAGCCGCGCTGCGCACGCCCCGGTCAGCAGGGTGACGTTGCGTCGCCCCAGGATGGGCTTGATCCCTACAACGTGGGCGTCGGCCTTGACCTCGGTCAGGTCCGGGTACCCGTCGAACTGGCTCAGCCGATACGGCGCCGCGCCCGGGTCGCGATCATTCAGCCGCACGCCCAGCGGCACCGGGAACGGCCGATACCCCTCGGCCGCCAGGTCGTCGAAAAGTTCCCGGATCCGCGGCTCGGGCGTCAGCGGCGGATGGGGGAACGGCCCGGAGGCGGGCGGTTCGTGCGGGTCGCTGCCGCGGAGTCCGTGCACGCTGTACATCCGCTCGGCCGCCGTGTAGTACGGCTCCAGGTCGTGGTACGAGATCGGCCAGGCGGGGGAGAGGCCGCCGAAGTGCCGCACCTCGCCGAAGTCGAACTCGCGCATCCGCAGCAGCGCGGCCCCGTACACCTTGGTATTCCCGCCCACCCAGTAGTGCGTGTACGGCTCGAACGGCTGGTCGTGCTTGTCGTACCAGGTCTCGCGCGCGAGGTACCGCTTCCGGGCGAACACCTCGTCCGTATCCCAGTTCTCGCGCTCCCGCGGCAGAAACCCGCCGCGCTCCAGGATGAGGATGCGCTTGCCCGAGGGGGCGAGTGCGCGGGCGAGCGTGCCGCCGCCGGCGCCGGTGCCGATGATGATGATGTCATAGGGTCGCAACATGCTG
>CAYWOF010000340.1:0-2560 GCA_964459825.1 uncultured Phycisphaeraceae bacterium
CATGTGAACGAGCGAATCGCCCCCGTCCTGGCCGGTCTCGACGCTCGCGAGCAGGAGGCTCTCGACCGGCTCCTGGTGGAGCTGGATGGGACGCCGAACAAGGGGGCCTTGGGGGCCAACGCGATCCTCGGGGTGTCGATCGCCGCCGCCAAGGCCGCCGCCGAGGCCTCGGGCCTGCCCCTCTACCGTTACCTGGGTGGCACGGGAGCCAGGACGCTCCCGGTGCCCATGTTCAACGTTCTCAACGGCGGGAAGCACGCCGACAACAACGTCGATTTCCAGGAGTTCATGATCCAGCCGTGGGGCTTCGAGACGTTCGCCGACGCCCTGCGGGCCGGCGTCGAGATCTACCACACCCTCAGGCGCGTCCTGCACGACCGTGGCCTCTCGACCGCGGTGGGGGATGAGGGTGGGTTCGCCCCCGACCTCAAGTCCAGCGAGGATGCCATCAAGCTCCTCGAAGAGGCCACCACCAAGGCGCGGTACAAGTGGGGCGAGCAGATCTTCGTCGCCCTGGACCCCGCCACCAGCGAGCTCTGGAACGAGGCCGCCTCCCTCGGCAGGCAGGGCTACTGCTTCTTCAAGTCCAGCAAGGAGATCCGCTCGAGCGCCGACATGGTCTCTCTCTGGGCGGAGTGGTGCGAGCGCTACCCGATCCGCTCGATCGAGGATGGCCTGGCCGAGGGGGACTGGGCCGGCTGGAAGGCCCTCACCACCAGGCTCGGGGCCCGGGTGCAGCTGGTGGGGGATGACCTGTTCGTGACCAACCGCAGGTTCCTCGAGCGCGGCCTGCGCGAGGGGTGCGCCAACGCCATCCTCGTCAAGGTCAACCAGATCGGCACGCTCAGCGAGACGTTCGACGCCGTCAACCTCGCCCTGCGCCACCGCTACGCCGCGGTGCTCTCCCATCGCTCGGGGGAGACCGAGGACGCGACCATCGCCGACCTGGCCGTTGCCACCAACTGCGGCCAGATCAAGACCGGCGCCCCCTGCCGGAGCGACCGCAACGCCAAGTACAACCAGCTCATCCGCATCGCCGAAGAGCTCGGCGACGCCGGGGTCTATGGCGCGGGGACGTGGAGCCGTTGAGGAGCCGCCGATGCGCGAGCCCACGCCGGGATCGTCGAGCGAGCGCCTCCACCACGGGCGCAAGTTCGACCTCGTTCGCCTCACGGTCCCCGGTCCTTCCGGCAGGCCGATCACCCGCGAGGTGGTCCGCCACCCCGGGGCCGTCGTGGTCCTGCCGCTCCTCGAAGCCCCCGGCCAGCCGGTGCGCGTCGTCCTCATCCGCAATCTCCGTCCCGCGGTGGGCCAATCGCTCGTCGAGCTTCCGGCCGGCACGCTCGAGCCCGGTGAACCCCCGGACGCGTGCGCCGGCCGCGAGCTGGTCGAGGAGACGGGCTTCGCCGCCGCAACCCTCGAGCCGCTCGGCCGGTTCTACACGTCGCCGGGGCTGACCGACGAGCTGATGTCGGCCTTCGTGGCCCGCGGGCTGACGGCCGTCGGCCAGCGCCTCGAGGACGACGAGGAGATCGCCGTGGTCCCGATGCCCGTGCCCGACGCGCTGGCGCTGGTCGACAGCGCCCAGTTGGTCGACGGCAAGTCCATCCTCGCGCTGCTGCTGGCCCGGCGCCGAGGGCTGATCTGACGGCCCGGAGCGTGAGACCGAACGACCCGTCCGGGGGCACGTAGAGTACCCCGGCACAGAGGTGTAGCCGATCCATGGGCTGGGAGCAACGAGACTATGGCCGGGCCGGGCGCGGCGGACGCGCACGCGACGTCCTGCGCCGAATCTTCGGCGACGGCGAGAATCCGCTCGACTGGGCCGTCACCATCTACACCGCGTGGGGGATCCGCGTCCGGGTCCACCTCGTCTTCATCCTGATGGTCCTGGGCTACCTGATCTGGTCGATCCCGGCCTCGCACGGCGGCCCGCTCTACATGCTCACGGGCATGGCCTCCCTCTTCGGCCTGGTGCTCCTGCACGAGTACGGGCACTGCCTCGCCTGCCGCTCGGTCGGCGGCTCGGCGAACCAGATCCTCATGTGGCCCCTGGGCGGCCTGGCCTACTGCGCGCCGCCGCACAACTGGCGCGCCAGCCTGATCACCACCCTGGGCGGCCCCGCGGTCAACGTCGCGTTGCTTCCGGTCCTCGGCGTGGCCGTCGGTCTCGTCGCGGGCTGGCGGGCCGCCCTCTTCAACCCGCTGGATCCGTACGCCTCGATCCGGACGCTCTACGGGCCGGCCGGCGCCGCCAGCTACTGGCTCGTCTCCCTGTGGTGGCTCCACTACATGAACGTCCTGCTGCTGGCGTTCAACATGCTCGTGCCCATGTACCCCATGGACGCGGGGCGGGTCGTCCAGGAACTGCTCTGGCGCCGGATGGGCTACCACCGGGCCACGAGCATCGCGGCGACCGTCGGCCTCGTCGGCGCCGTCGCGATGTTCGTCTTCGGCATGGTCGCCAAGGAGACCACCCTCCTGGCCCTGGCCCTCTTCGGCGGGATCACCTGCTGGATGGAGAAGCGCCGCCTGGCCGCGACCGTCGGGGACCCCGCGC
>CAYWOF010000340.1:2570-4443 GCA_964459825.1 uncultured Phycisphaeraceae bacterium
GGGTACCGTGGCATGCCCGGGGGCGCGCCGGCCGGCGAGGAGAGAGCCTCCCGCGCCGCCGAGAAACGTCGCAACGCCGAGGAGCGCGCCAAGGCCCGTCTCGACGCGATCCTCGACAAGATCGCCCGGTCCGGCATGGGCAGCCTCACGCGCGCCGAGCGCCGCTTCCTCAAGCAGGCCTCCGAGCAGCGCCGCGGGCGCTAGCATCCGCCCCGATGAGGGTCGCCCGCGGACGCACGCCCGGCCCCCCGTCGCGGAGAACTCGGCACCCCCAACTCCCAATAGGATCCCGGCCGCCCCGCGGGCGGCTCCACGCATGGGCATCCAGGACCGTGACTACATCCGCGAGGGACCCGCCCGGCGTGCCGGCATGGGCTCCCTGCGCGTCCTCTCGTTCAACACCTGGCTCATCCTGATCAACATCGCGGTGGTCCTGGGCCAGGTCGCGCTCTCCGGCCACGCCGTGCCGGTCTTTTACGAGCGCCAGCTGGACGGGTCCCTGCCCCCCGGTGTCGCCTACGCGCCCGAGAGCGTCTTCCGCGACGAGGCGCTGCGCGAGGTCCCATCCGGCGTGCGCCTCCGGGCGGGCGGGCAGCTCTACCGGCTCCTCATCGCCGAGCAGGCGCGTCAGATCGTGGGGCGCGACGTCTACATCCTCAAGGACCCCCTCACGGCCTTCGGGCACTTCTCGACCACCGAGGGGTTCTTCCGGATCGAGGTCTGGCGGTTCGTCACGTTCCAGTTCCTCCACGCCAACTGGATCCACCTCGCGATGAACATGTTCGGGCTGTGGGTCTTCGGCGGCATCGTCGAGTCCCAGCTCGGCTCCAAGCGGTACGCCGCGTTCTACCTCGTCTGCGGCATCTTCGGCGCCGTCGCGTACCTGCTGCTCAACCTGCTCGGCGCGGGGATGGGCCTGCAGCTTCCCGGCGTGCTCTTCAACAACCTCACGACGCCGCTCATCGGCGCCTCCGCGGGCGTGTTCGGCGTCATCATGGCCAGCGCCTACATCGCGCCGCGCGCCGAGATCATCGTGTTTCCCATCCCGTTCCCCCTCCGGCTGTGGGTGGTGGCGTACGCGTACGTGGGCTTCGCCCTCGTGAACCTCCTCTCGAACAACCGCGCGCCCGGGAGCAACGCCGGTGGAGACGCCGCCCACATCGGCGGCGCCCTGGCCGGGTACTTCTTCATCCGCAACGCGCACCTCCTCCACGACTTCTTCGATTTCCTGGGCGACTCGCGCCGCCCGCGCGGGGGCGCCCCACGCGGCGCCGGGCGCGACGAGGCGGAGATCGACCGCATCCTCGCCAAGGCCAAGGCCCACGGCGTCTCCAGCCTCAGCCGCACGGAGATGCGCACCCTCCGGCGCGACACGGCGCAGCGCCAGCGTGCCGGCTGATCCCCCTCCATGCCAGGGCCCCTCCACCTCGAGATCCTCGCCCGCGACCGCACATCGAACGCCCGCGTGGGGCGCATCAGCACGCCCCACGGCGCGCTCGACACGCCCGCCTTCATGCCCGTGGGCACCCGCGCCTCGGTCAAGGGCCTGCTGCCCGGCCTCGTCTCCCAGACGGGAGCCCAGGTGGTCCTCGCCAATACCCTCCACCTGCTCCTGCGCCCGGGCCCCGAGACCGTCGCCGCCCTGGGAGGCCTCCACGCCTTCATGGGCTGGGCGGGTCCCATCCTGACCGACTCCGGCGGCTTCCAGGCCTTCTCCATGGCCGACACCAACTCCCTCGACGATGACGGTGTGACGTTCCGATCGATCGTCGATGGCGCCGCCGTTCGACTGACGCCCGAGATCGCCACACGGACCCAGAACCAGCTCGGGGCCGACATCATCATGGCGTTCGACGACTGTCCACCCGCCGCG
>CAYWOF010000341.1:0-1316 GCA_964459825.1 uncultured Phycisphaeraceae bacterium
TTGGGGGGCACGATCTGCACGAGCTGCGGGTTGCTCTCCGTCGCCGCGATGGTGAAGGAGAGCTGGCGGACGCTGGCCCACGCCTCGGAGAGGGCCGCCAGGCCGCGGTTGGTGACGTTGGAGATGAGGCGGGTCTCGATGAGCGTCATGGCCCGCTGCGGGATGAACAGGTCCTGGGTGGTGCCGCCGAGGAGGCGGTCGATGATGGGGTAGATGATGAGCGGGCTGATCTCGAGGCACATCTGGCCCTCGAGGGAGTCGGCCTGGATGAGGTTGAAGCTGGTCGGGTTGGGGAGGCCGGAGATGAACTCCGAGTAGGTCATCTGCTCGCACGTGGCGACCTTGACCTCGACGATGGTCCGTAGGAAGCCCGAGAGGCTCACACCGAAGATCCGGGCGAACGCCTCGTGGAGGGTCTGCAGGGAGCGCATCTGGTCCTTGCTCACCCGCTCGGGCCGCTTGAAGTCGTACGCCCGGACCTCGGCGGCGGCATCCCCGCCGCGCCGCTGGCGGCTGAAGATCCGGGTCTCCTTCTCGACCTGCTCCACCTCGCCCCCATCCACGGCGGCGAGCAGGGCGTCGACCTCGCTCTGGTCCAGGATGTCGGCCATGGGCTCTCCGTGTGGACGCGGCCACCCCCGACGAGGGCGGGCGCTCTCCCGCGTGAGTATCGGACGCGCGGTGTTCGGGCCTTGAGAGGGCGTGCTGGAACCGGCGCGCGTCCGCGCCACTAAAATGGGCCATGCCGACTCTGCTTCGCGTGTTCGGGGCGACCGTGGCCTGGCTCGGTGTGCTGGCCGGGGCGGGCGCCCAGGAGATGGTGCACGCCCGCGCCGAGGCGCCCGCGCCCCGGGTCCATCCGGGGGACCAGCTGCCCATCGCGGTGGTCATCGAGTTCGAGCCCGGCTGGCACATCTGGCCCCCGCGTCAGCTGGGCGAGGCGCCCGAGGAACTGCCCGACCTCGTGCCGGAGTGGTCGCGGGTCGGTCCGGCGGCCGACACGAGCTGGGCCGGCGGCACGGGCGCCATCGCGCCGGTGACCGACTCGGGCGTCACCCTGTATTTCGACGATTCGCAGTGGCCCGTGCCGGAGGTGGTCGCCACGGCGGGTGTCCGGGCGCTGGCCTACGGCGAGAGGGCCGTCGTGTTCGTGCCGGCGCGGATCGCCGACGATGCCGCGCCCGGCGTGCGGACCATCCGCGCGGCGGTTTACTTCCAGGCGTGCGATGAATCCACGTGCATCGCCCCGGAGACCGTGCCGGTCGAGGTCCGGCTGGAGGTGGTGGGGACCGACGTTCGGCTCGAGCCCGTGCCGG
>CAYWOF010000341.1:1326-4439 GCA_964459825.1 uncultured Phycisphaeraceae bacterium
ACGGCGGACCGACGCCGGGCCCGGCGCCGACCCCCCGCCCCGCGGGCATCCCCGTGGACTTTCTCGGGTACGTCTTCCACATCTCGCCGTGGATGATCTGGCCGGTCGCGCTCCTGGCGGGGCTCATCCTGAACCTGACGCCGTGCGTTCTGCCCGTCGTTCCCATCAAGGTCATGAGCGTCCAGCAGCACGCCCGGGAGCCCGCCAAGCTGGTGGTGTTCGGGACGGCCTACTGCCTGGGCATCGTTGCGTTCTTCGGGGTCCTGGCCGTGCTCGCGGCCTTCTTCGGGCAGGCGTGGGGCCAGCTCAACGGCGACTGGCGGTTCTCGGTGCCCCTGGCCCTGGTCGTGGTGGCGATGGGCCTTTCCATGATGGGCCTGTTCACGCTGCGCCTGCCGCGGTCCGTCTACATGCTCAACCCGTCGGGCGACACCGTCGCGGGGAACTTCATGCTCGGGGCGCTCACGGCGATCCTCTCCACACCCTGCACGGGGCCGATGCTGGCGGCGGTGCTCGCCTGGGCCGCCACGCAGGCCAAGCTCGTGGGGATCGTCGCGGTGCTGATGATGGGCGTCGGCATGGCCGCGCCGTACGCCCTGCTGATCTTCTTCCCCCGGCTCGTGGACCGGGTCCCGCGCAGCGGGCCGGGGAGCGAGCTGCTCAAGCAGGTGCTGGGCCTGCTGATGCTCTCGGTCGGCGCGTACATCCTCTCCTTTCTCACGACCGGCGCCTGGACGTGGTGGTTCGTCGGGCTCTTCGCGGCCGGCGCGTTCCTGTGGATGTACATCGGCGGCCTGCGCGTGCTCAAGGGCGTGAACGCCAAGATCCTCGTCACGCACGGGGCCATCCTGGGGCTGATCGTCACCGGGCTCATGACGCGCGCGATGACGGCGACGGGCGCAACGGAAGCGGGCGGGACCAACGGCGCGAGCGCCGGCGCCATCCCGTGGCGGGCTTTCCGGAGCAGCGCCGACGGGGCCCTGGCGGAGGCGATCGGCGCGGCGCTGGCCGAGGGCAAGGTCGTGGTCGTGGACTTCACCGCCAAGTGGTGCGCCAACTGCCACGTGATCGAGAAGACGATCCTCAACAGCCAGACCGGGCGCGCGCTCCTGACCGATCCCGGTGTCGTTCCCATCCGGGTGGACCTGACCCACAGCTCGTACAAGGAGGGCTGGGCGATCCTGCAGGAGTTCAGCGGGGCGGCCAGCATCCCCTTCCTGGCCGTCATGGGGCCGGACCGGGGACGTGACGATCCGCTCACGTTCGCGAGCTTCTTCAAGCCCTCCGACCTCGTGGAGGCCGTCCGCGTGGCGTCGGGCGGGCGTGTGGGAGGCGACCGGGGCCTGGCCTTGGGCCGTTAGGCCTCCGCGTTGACACCCCGGGGTTGACCGTCTACCTTCACCCCTGTCGGGGTCCGGTCGATAGACCGGGCCATGCGGGCGTAGCTCAGTGGTAGAGCATCACGTTGCCAACGTGAGGGTCGAGGGTTCAAGTCCCTTCGCCCGCTTTGGGTCGGTGAGCGCAAGTTCTTATTCTGATGGAACTTGCAGAGTTCGCCCAGGCGTCCCCATGGGGCGCCGGGTGCGGGCCGTTTCGCCCCGCGATCCAGTTCCGAGTCGATGCGAGCCGCGGCGTCCCCGGGCGCGCGGTCGTGTTGTGCCGTTCGGACCGTCGGCTGGTACCGGTTCGCGTTGACGCGAAGCGTGGAGGCCGGTACCGTGCCGGCCCGGGGTCGGGGCGGTGGGTCTCGGCCGGGAGCGGTTGAAAACTGATCGGCGCGGGGGGCGCATCGGCGCAGCCGCCGGCGGGATTTCTCCGCCGCCAACGGGGATGAAGGAGGGATCGCATGAATCGAATCGCGTGGATGGGGCTGTCGGTGTCGCTTGTGGGCGCGGCCGGCGCGGGCGCGGCGCGGGCGCAGGAGCAGCCGCCGGCCGAGCCGGTCGCCGAGGCGGTGCCGGAGGTGCCCCCGGCCCCCGATTCGTTCTGGGAGGGGTGGGAGGGGAGCGTGGCGGTCGGCGCCAGCGGGAGCAGCGGCAACACGGAGCGGCTGAGCTTCCGCCTGGGGGTCGAGGGCAAGCGGATCGTCGAGACCATGGAGACCAAGGCCGGGATTGTGTACGCGCTCGGGACGGAGGACTCCGAGACCACCGAGAACAAGTTCCGGTTCGACATCCGCAACGACTGGCTCATCAAGGACTCGCGCTGGCGCTACTTCGCCCAGGGCACGGCCGAGTACGACGACTTCCAGGCGTGGGACTGGCGTCTGTCGGGCGCGGGCGGCGTCGGGTACGAGTTCATCGAGAACGACCGCACGCTGCTGATCGGCCGGGTCGGTCTGGGTGCGAGCAAGGAGATCGGGGGCGACAACGAGGACGTCGTGCCCGAGCTCGTCCTGGGGGCCGATTTCGAGCACAAGCTGACCGAACGGCAGAAGGTCTTCGCGACCATCGATTTCTACCCCGCGCTCGACGACCTCGGGCCGTACCGCTTCGTGGGCAAGGCCGGGTGGGAGATCCTGGTCGATCCGGAGGTCAACCTGACGCTCAAGCTCGGCATCGAGGACCGGTACGACAGCACGCCGGGCGAGGGGTTCAAGCGCAACGACCTGGACTACTTCGCCCTGCTGGCGTGGAACTTCTGAGCGACGGGTTGGGGGCGCGACCGAGGCCCGAACTCCAACACGAAAGGAGAACCGGTGGGATTCATCAAGGAGTTTCGCGACTTTGCCGTGCGCGGCAACGTGGTGGACATGGCCGTGGGCATCATCATCGGCGCGGCGTTCGGGAAGATCGTCTCGTCGCTGGTGAACGACGTGATGATGCCGCCGCTGGGGGTGATCATCGGCGGGCTGGACTTCTCGGAGTACCACGTCACGCTGCGCGAGGCCAAGCCGGCCGTGATCGAGGGCGGAGTGGAGGTCGCGAAGGCGATCCCGGCCGCGACGGTGAAGTACGGCGTGTTCATCAACGAGGTGATCAACTTCACGATCGTGGCGTTCGCGGTGTTCCTGCTGGTGAAGGCGATCAACCCGGCGCGGAAGATGGCGGAGAAGTAGACGGCGGCGGCGCCGCCGCCCGCGCCGCCGGCCGACGTGGTGCTGCTCACGGAGA
>CAYWOF010000342.1:0-4431 GCA_964459825.1 uncultured Phycisphaeraceae bacterium
CGCCCTCGCGACGCGCCTCGCCGGCGGGCTGAGCCGGCGGCTGCGCACCGGCGCCCGCCTCGGCGTTGGGGCCGCCGATGCCGGGTCCCCCGTCCACGGCCGCGCTGGCGGCTCCCTCGCCGACCTCGCCGGGGACGGCGCGATCGAGCGTCTCCGACTCACTCTCGCGCGGCGTGGGCGCGAAGAGGTCGCCATCGGCGACGACGAGGTTGGCCACCTTTCCCGTCTCGATCGTCCCGAGCTGGTCGGAGACGCCGAGGATGGCCGCCGGGCGGGTCGTGAGCATGGCCAGCGCGTGGGCGGGGGCCAGGCCGTGGTCGATGGCCTTCTTGAGGTTGGCGGTGAAGTCGGCGCGGTTGCGCAGGCGGTGGGTGGTGAGGGCGACGGTCAATCCTGCCTGATCGAGGCGTCGCGGGTTGGTGGGTGCCTGCTCCCAGGTCATCAGGTCGCGCAGGTCCACCCCCTCGGCCTTGCCGATGCTGGTGACATCGGGGGTGCGCGGGTAGTTGAGGGGGATGATGTAGGCGGGCTTGTCGCCAACGCTCGCCGTGAGGGCCGCGAGGCGCCGGAACTCGTAGCCGGAGCCGAGGATGATGGGGGTGCGGTGGAACTCGCGCGCGACCTTGATGGCACGGAGGGCGGTGAGCTCATCGTCGGCGTCGAAGAGAAGGGGCGCGCCGGCTTCGGCGCCAGATCCGTTCGCCGGGACGATCGCGTCGATCGCGTTGAGGGGGATGTCCTGCCCGGCCGCGCGGGCCTGCGCCTGCCAGTCGGCATCGGCCAGGGTCTGGCGGACGACGGCGATGGCGCCCATGAGCGAACCGGGGTAGCCGGGCCAGTAGGAGTGGTCGGTCTGCTGCTGGCCGAAGCCGCCGGGGGCGGGGGTCGCCGGCGTCGCGGGGGTGGACGGAGGGCCGCCGCCGCCGAAGCCGCGGGTCTCGAACGCGACGCTCTGGTAGGGCGCATCGCGGTAGACGGCGGGGCGCTTGCTGGTCGGGTCGGTGGGTGCGGCGGCGAGGCTGACGACGGCGGCCGTGCCGCGGAAGAGCCCGCCCCGCGGGCTGATGGCGCCCGCGCCGAAGCCGAGCTTGCGCAGGGCCTCGCCCGTGGCGGCATCGACGCCCGCGCCATCGAGCGCGCGGCGCTGGGGCGTGATGCGCGTGTTCCAGTGGGCGCCGGGGAGCGTCCGATCGGGCGCGGGGGCATCGACCTCCACGTACGCGTCGATGAAGCCGGGGTAGATGTGCAGGCCCTTGGCGTCCCACACCCGGGCGCCCTGCGGCGGAGCCCAGTCCGTGTCCTTCGTGCTGGCCACGGCCTCGATCCGACCGTCGCGGATCACCACCGCGCCCTGCTCGATGGTCTGGTCGGGCGAGACGTGGATGGTGCCTCCGACGAGGGCGTGGAGGCCGACCTCGGTCCGGCGCGGGCCGTTGGCCGGCGGCGCGAGGGGCTCGGGCTGGGCGAGGGCCGCGACCCCGGCGAGGGCGGCCAGGGCGCATGCGGAGCCGACGATGGAGGAGGGGTGGCGGGTCATGGGAGTAGCCTACCACAAAGGACTTGAATGGCGAAGGGCGAGCCCCGGCGCGCCCGCATCGAGGGTTCGAACCGGCGGTGGTCGCGAGCGCGGGTCGGGGCGAGCGCGAACAGGCGCGCCATCGCCGGGTCGGCCGGCAGGGCCCGGCGGAGCGGGATCCGCTCCAACTCACCAGCGTCATTCGATCCCAGCCGCCCTGCGACGCCGGCTAGCCCAGGCCGCGCCCCCCAGCAGCGCGATTCCGCCACCGGGAGCGGGAATGGTCGCGACGAATCCCTCGGGCGCATTCGTAGCAAGATTGATCGCCAGCCCACCGAAGGTCCGGCCATCGCCCGAAACCGCGTTGACCCGCTCCAGCCGGTAACCCGCCGGCGGTGTGATGCCGTACGACTGGAGGTGGTCCGTCAGCGAGATCATGCCGGTCGATGGCGACCAGACGAATGCCACCCACCCCGCAGCCGACCCCGCCACGACGGAGCCGTCGTCGCTGACGGCGTACGCGTAGCTTGTCAGGTAGGCTCCCAACACACCGAGGTCCTCAACCTCGCCGTTGACCCAGCGCACGGCGTGGGTGTACGCGCCGGCAGTCGCGCTCTTGGCCGTCCCCACGATGATCGTGCCGTCGAGGTTCACCGCGTTGGCCGAGGATTCGATCACGAGCGCGCCCGGCAAGTTCGGTAGCGCCTGCATGCCCGTGCCGGCGGTCCAGCGGTACGCCTCCTCGGTGCCGAAGGGGCCATCGTCGCTCAGGCCCACGATGGTCCCGCCATCGCGGCTGATCCCGTTGGCGCGGCTGTAAACCCCGTTGGGGCGGAGGTACCCCAGCCCCTGCATCCCGCCGGATGCTGTCCAGCGAAACGCTTGGCCGTAGGCATTGAAAGAGGGTGAGTGCTCGGTCGTGCCGACCACGACCGTCCCATCTCCGCTTGTTCCGGAGGCGAAGCTCCGCTCCTCGCCGGGGAGCACGCCGAGGTTCTCGAGTGGCCCCGCGCCGATGCGCCGGAAGGCCCGCAAGGGCTGCTGCAGACCGTACATCTGCCCCGCCATGACGGCGCCCGTGCTGCTCAACGCGTTGGTCGAGGTCGTCGGCGGCAGCCTTGGTTCCAGACCCCAGTCGAAGCGTCCGCCCGATGCGGTGTACGTGAACCCGGGCGAAAGAAGGCTCCCACTGGCGCTGTGACCGCCGGCCACGGAACCGTCCTGGGACAGGCACAGCACGACGCTGCTGCTCGTCCCCGGCGCGTGACCAACGAGCCGGAAGCCGGGCGTCTGCGCGCCGGCTACACCGGTCAGCAGGAGCGGGAGCGTGATGGCCGCGAGTCGAAGCACCGGTCCTCTTGCGCTCCCAGCGTACCGCGCGCCCAGGCGAACGCAAGCCGAATCCGGAATCCGTGGCGGAGCCTGATGAGGCCCTCGCGCCCGCGGCCCACGGGCCCCGTTCATCCCCGTATCATCCGCCCCACCCCGCATCCCCACCGACCGAGCATCGCAGGCAGGAGCGGTTCATGGCCTCGAAGTCCACCCCCACCCTCCCCAAGGGCAACGCGGTCATCGGCCAGTCCGGCGGGCCGACGGCCGTCATCAACCAGTCCCTCGTCGGCATCGTCGAGGCCCTGCGGGCCAAGTCCGGGCTGGCGGGGCGCGGGATCGTCAAGCGCATCTACGGGATGCGCCACGGGGTCAACGGGCTGGTCAAGGACCAGATCGTGGACCTGACCCGGGTCGACGGCGCGACGCTCCGGGCCATTGCGGCGACGCCGTCGGCCGCGCTGGGTTCCTCCCGCGACAAGCCCGACCCCGAGTACTGCCAGGCGATCCTGCACGCGTGCGCGACGCACCGCATCCGGTACTTCTTCTACATCGGGGGCAACGACTCGTCGGACACGTGCCGGATCGTGAGCGAGCTGGCGGCCAGCGCGGCAGGGGGGGGCGGGGCGGCGGCGGACCTGCGCTGCTTCCACGTGCCCAAGACCGTGGACAACGACCTGATGGCCAACGACCACACGCCGGGGTACCCCTCGGCCGCCCGGTTCGTGGCCACGGCGTTCGCGGCCGACAGCCTCGACAACGCCAGCCTGCCGGGGATCAAGATCAACGTGGTGATGGGACGGCACGCGGGGTTCCTGACCGGCGCCGCGGCGCTGGCGCGAGAGGCCGGCGGGGCGAAGGGGCGAAGGGGCAAGGGGGCGAAGGGACACGAGCCCGGGCCGCACCTGATCTACCTGCCCGAGGTGCCGTTCGACACCGAGCGGTTCATCGCGGAGGTGGAGGCCGTCTACTCGCGCATCGGGCGGTGCCAGATCGCCGTGAGCGAGGGGATCCAGAACTCCGAGGGCAAGCCGATCGCGAGCATGCTGAGCACGACGGGCGAGGTGGACCCGCACGGGAACGTGCAGCTCTCCGGGACCGGGGCGCTGGGCGATGCGCTGGCGGAGCTGGTCAAGCGCCGGATCAAGACCAGCAGCGGGAAGACGCCGCGGGTGCGGGCCGACACGTTCGGGTATCTCCAGCGGTGCTGGCCCGACCCATCGCCGGTCGATGCCCGCGAGGCCCGCGCCGCCGGGGCGTTCGCGGCGAGGCTGGCGGCCGGGGGCGAGCGCTCGGGCTCGGTGGCGCTCGTGCGGGCCCGGGGCCGGGCGTACCGGATCGGGTTCGAGCGGGTCGAGCTGCGCGACGTCGCGGCCCGGACGCGCCACATGCCGCCCGAGTTCATCGCGGGCACGAGCGACGTGACGGAGGCGTTCCTGAGCTACTGCCGCCCGCTCGTGGGGATGCTGCCCGTGCTGGCACGCCTGTAGGGGGGGCGCGGCGCTAGCGATCGCCGGCCACGCGCGGATCGGGCGGGACGATCACGACGGGCTCGGCGCTCTTGGCGAGCGAGAAGGCCCCGCTCC
>CAYWOF010000343.1:0-4409 GCA_964459825.1 uncultured Phycisphaeraceae bacterium
CAGTGCCAGGACCGCTTCGCAGAGCCTGCGCCGTCTCACGAGCCGATCCTACGGGCCAACCGGGCGGTGGGCGCGCGGGTGGGGCGGCGGCGCGACTTGTGGGCCGAACCGCGAACCCGTAGCATCTCCGCCCGTGCGCGGGCCGCCAGACCAGAACGAGCCGGAGGGGCATCGCGCTCGGGGGGCGCGGCGACCGTCGGGCCGCCGCCCTGCCCTGCTCGCCCTCCTGGCCGGGAGCATTCCGCTCGGACCCTTGAGCGGGGTCCACGCCCGCCAGGAGCCGTCGGCGCCCCCACCCGTCGTTCGCGTGCTCGATCCCCTGGACATCACCGGGCGGGGGTTCGCGGGGCTCCGGCTCGATGCGCCGATCACCGATGGCCCGGTCGAGCTCTCGGCCCGCAGGTCCACCACGTGGGTCGAGGGTCCAACTCCCGCCGCGGGCGACCAGCCGGCCACCCGGCTCCTGCTCGATGGCGATGTGCGCGTGCGCCTGGGGACGTACGAGTTCTCCGCCGCGCGCGCCTGCGTCTGGCTGGCGCCGCTCCCCGCCGGGGATCCCGAAGCAGGCCCGAACGTCCGCCAGGTCTTCGCGTACTTCGACCGGGTCGGGACCCCCGCGGAGGACGCCGCCATCTCGGTGGCGGCCGATCGCCTGCCCGTTCGGGCGGTGATGCGGATGGAGGACTCGGTCGTGCTCCGGGCCGATCGGCGCCACGAGGGCCGTCCGGACGACCCGTTCGTGCGCGAGGCGGAGCGCCAGCTCGCCGCGACCCTGCGCCGGCAGGTGGGAGGGCCCGCGGGCCAGCCGGAGCCCGTGCCCCTCCGCCCCCGGGACGGCGCCACGGGCCCGATCTCGCGCCCGTTCGAGCCGGACGCCCTCGGTCCCGGCGCGGGCCTGGCCGAGGTCGAGGCGAGCCTCCCGCCGGCGGAGGCGAACGAGCCCATCTTCGCGCCCGGCGGGCTCATCGCCCTCCACACGCCCGGCGACATCCGGAGCGTGTCCACGCCGGAGGAGAACACCATCATCGCGGAGCGCGGCGGAACGGTCCAGTACTGGGACGCCCGTTCCGGCCACACCATGCAGCTGACGGCCGGGCGCGTCGTCCTCTTCCTCGACCCCGGCCCGCTCCCCGAGGTGGCGCGCTTCGGCGTCGAGTCGGTGCGCGGCATCTACCTCGAGGGCGATGTGCTCGCCGAGTACGACCGCTACACCCTGCGCGCGCCGCGCATCTACTACGACGTGCGCGGGGATCGCGCGATCCTCGTCGACGCCGTCTTCTGGACCTACGAGGAGAAGCGCGCCCTGCCCCTGTACGTGCGCGCCAGGACCATCCGGCAGGAGTCGCGCGAGCGGTTCACGGTCGAGGGCGGGCGCCTGGCCACCAGCTCGTTCCTCGACCCCGGCATGTCCCTGGGCGCCACCAGCGTGACCATCCGCACCCTCCCCGCCGAGGGGGGGGCCGGCGGCTCGCGCACCGTCGTCGATGCGCGCGACACGACCATCCGGCTCGGGGGCGTGCCGGTCTTCTACTGGCCCCGCTACGTGGGCGATCCCACCCGGCTTCCCATCACCGGCCTGCGGATCGACAACGCCGACGGCTCGGGGACGGCGATCAAGACCGCCTGGAACGCCTACGGCCTGCTCGGGCTCGAGCCCCCGGCCGGCGTGTCGCTCGACCTCCTCGCCGACTACTACTTCGAGCGCGGTCCCGCCCTCGGGACCGACTGGTCGTGGGGCACGGGCGACACCCGCGGGCGCCTCTTCGCCTACGGCGTGCTCAACGACCAGGGATCGGACCTCCTCACCACCGGCAAGGAGATCGGGCACGACGGCGAGTTCCGCGGCATGGTCCTGGGCGAGCACCGGGCCGCCCTCACGCGTGAGTGGACCCTCTTCGCCGAGGGCGCGTACATCTCCGACGAGACCTTCGTGGACGGCTTCTTCGAGTCGCTCGCCCACAGCCGGCGCGAGATCACCAGCGACCTGTCGCTCCGGCGCCTCGACGCGAACACCTACCTCTCGGTCCAGGCCCGCCACAACTTCAACGACTTCATCGCCACCGACTATCTCCTCCAGAGCCAGGGGTACAGCGTCAGCAAGGTGCCCGAGGCGGAGTACCTGCGCGTGGCCGACGACCTCCTGCCCGAGGCGGCGCCGGGCCTGCTCACGTGGTCCTCCGAGTACCGCGCGGGCGCCATGGCCCTCAACTTCTCCGAGCCCACGGCCGCGGAGCTCGGCTTCACGACGCCCGCGCTGGCCGACTCGCTCTTCGGGATCGACCCGGACGAGTCGATCGGCGACGCCCTGCGCGCGTCCGGGCTGTCCGAGGACGCCGTGGGCCGCTTCGACACCCGCCAGGAGCTGACGATGGCCCTCAAGGCCGGGCCCGTGGCCATCACCCCGTTCGCCGTGGCCCGCTTCACCGCCTACGACAGCGACTTCTCCGCCTACTCGCCCGAGGCCGACGACTCCCACCGCGAGTGGGGCGGCGCGGGCCTCCGCGTCGCCACCAGCGTGCAGCGCGTGGACGACTCCATCGAGTCGCCGCTCCTGGACCTCCACCGCGTGCGCCACATCGTCGAGCCGAGCCTCACCGCCTGGACCGCGGGCGCCACGATCGACCAGGCCGACCTGCCCGTCTACGACGACGACGTCGAGTCGATCGCCGAGGGTTCCACGGTCCGCTTCGCCATCGACCAGACCTGGCAGACCCAGCGCGGCGCCCCGGGCCGCTGGCGCAGCGTCGACGTCCTCACCCTCGACCTGGAGGTCGTTTCCTCCGACGGCGAGGGGGACCCGGAGTCCCCCATCGGGCGGTGGATCGACTATCGCCCGGAACTCTCGAATCTCGGGGACTTCGTCGGCCTCCAGACCGCCTGGCAGGCGACGGAGGTCCTCACCCTCGCCGGCCTGACGACCTACGACCTCGAAGCCAGCCAGCCCGCCCGGACCGTCGTCGGCGGGCTCCTCCGCCACACCCCGGAGCTCTCCACCTTCGCCGAGATCCGCTTCGTCAACTCGCAGGACCAGACCTACGCCAACCTCGGGGCCCAGTACACCCTGACCGACAAGTACTACTTCTCCGGGAGCACCGCCTACGACACCGACCGCGGCCAGATCCAGTCCTACTCGGTCGAATTTAGGAGACGCTTCTCCGGAATGACGCTCGGCCTGGGCATCAGCTTCAACGAGATCACCGACGAGGTCAGCTTCGGGATCGTCTTCCAGCCCGCGGGCCTCACCGGCGCTGGCGCGCGCATCCGGGGCATCGGCGCCGAGAACGAGCGCCAGAAGGGGTCCACCTTCGGCGGCTGACCGGATGTGGACCCCCGGCCCTGAGATGACCGATCGGGACTTGGGCCCGCGTCCGTTTCGTGGTACACTGGCCCGCAGCCACCGGCGTTCTGCCGGGTCGGGAGCCTCGCCCATGGACACTCGTCCGACGTTCCGCCGTGCCTTCACGCTCATCGAGTTGCTGGTGGTGATCGCGATCATCGCCCTGCTCATCGGCATCCTCCTGCCCGCGCTGGGGCAGGCCCGACGCGCCGGGCGGATGGCCGTCTGCCTCAGCCACCTCCAGCAGCTCAGCGTGGCCCACTTCACCTACGCCGCCGACTACTCCGATCGCATCGCCACCTACACCTGGGAGCCGGGGAAGAAGTACAGCAAGTACCCCGACCTGAACAACGCCCCGAGCTGGACCGCCGCCGCGGCCTACCAGGCGGTGGACATCCTCCGGCGCCGCGCCGACCGGCCCGACCTGATGCCCTTCACCGACCGCATGGTCCAGCGCCACTACTCCCACCTGATCCTGAACGACTACCTCTCCGAGCGCCTCCCCGAGCTCTCCATGGCCTGCCCCGAGGACCGCATCCTCCTCAACTGGCAGAAGGACCCGAGGGAGCTGTCCGACCCCCGCCCCATCGACTGGGCCACCCCCTTCGGGCGCCTCTGGGGCTACAGCTCGTCGTACCAGATCGTCCCGGCGGCGTGGTCGCCCGACAAGGGCAGCGGCGCCGGCCAGACCGTCTCCCAGTACGAGGAGGACCATAACCTCTTCTGGGTCGGGAGCGGCAAGTGGGGTCGGCGCAAGTACAGCGAGATCGGCTATCCGGCCCAGAAGGTCGGTGTGATGGACTTCATCAGCCGGCACGGGCGCGTCCCGATGTACCACGCCTACCAGGACGCCGTCGTCCCCCTGATGTTCTGGGACGCCTCGGCCTCGGCGCGGCGCACCCGCGATGCCAACCCCGGCTTCCGCCCCAACAGCCCCGCCGCCGCCGCCCCCACCGTGTACAAGTACGTCCCCGGCATCCTCGGCTTCGAGCCCCCGACGGTCAGCGGCCAGGCCTTCGACATCGTCAACGGCGTCTACCGCTGGACCCGCGGCGGCCTCCAGGGAGTCGAC